>JANMOL010000373.1:0-2859 GCA_031369245.1 Hyphomicrobium sp.
GACGAGCAGGCCGCATCCTTCTGCCCCAGCCGGTCGAGTGACATGGCCAGCTTCAAGAGGCTGTCAGGCGCTTTGGCGCTCTGCGCGTAGGTTTGATAGCCTTTCAAGAAGGCGCCTGCCGCCGCCTTGTACTGGCCGCGCACGAAATGCGTTTCGCCAAGCCAATACTGCGCATTGCCTGCAAGGGAGTCGCTTGGAAACTTTTTCAGGAAATCATCGAACGACGATTCCGCGGCGCCGTAGTCACGCTGAAGCAAAAAGCCGTAGGCCGTTTCATAGAGCTGCTTGGGATCCGTGCCGTCGCTCGCAGGTGGCAAGGCAGCCGTCGTGACCGGTGGCGGGTTGCCGCCAAACGACGCTGCGGGCGCGCCGCCTGCTGGCCCGCCTGCTGGCCCGCCGCCTGCCGGAATCGGCGACGCAGAGCCGTCACCTGCAATCAACCCGCCGATGGCATCTCCGCCAGGCGTTACGGTCGTTGAACCAAATCCTGGTGCACCGGCATTAGCCACGCTTGGCGCAACGGTCGATCCCGCATCCGACCGGCGCGGTACGCCGCCGAGGCTGCGAACCTGATCCGACAATTGCTGAACCTGGCTGTTGAGCGTGCGCACTTGGCCTTCAAGGCTATCGATCCGGCCGCCATCCGCCCCGCCTGACGACGACGTTCGGAAGGCCGACGGCGACGACCCGGGGCCAGCCTTGGCAAGCGACTCCAGCGTGCCGACGACAACCTGCATATCGACAAGCTGTTCTTCGAGGCTCTCGACGCGCGATTTCAAACCGCCTTCGCTGGCCGGTGTTGCAGCCGGCGCTGCCACTTTCGCGGCTGGCTTCGCTGCTTTCGCATCGGGCGTCTGCGCGTGGCCAAGGCTCGCCAGCGCACCACTGGCTAAGACCGCGATCGCGAAACGCCGCACGATAGCCTGCAAGGGATTGGCCATTCTGTCGCTCACCATTTGTCAGAGTTTCGCAAATTAAAAAGCCGGGCGCAAACTGTGAAGCAAGTCGCAAACTGTGAAGCACGTCGCAAAGTGTGAAGCAGGGTGTATGACGGCGCGGATCGTTGTTCGTGCGCTGCATCGGGGGCCTGGCCGACCCCGAGAATGTCTCCCCGGGGCGATGGTTAGGCCCAGGAATCGGACGTTCCGCCAGCGTTGTCAACGAGAGACGGTTTCCGTGGCTGGAACCCTTTTGACAACCGCATCAATTTCGCCGCCATCGCCAAGATCCCCACTCACATCTCCACTCACATTCCCGGGGCCATCCCCACTGGCATCCTGGCTGGTCGATGTGTCCCCCGTCCGGACCGCATCCGCGCGCGGCTGTTCGCTTAACGCGGTTTCGACGTGACGATTTTGCGCTTGGCACATGAATGATTGGCAGGTCGCCAGCGGGTCGCTATTGCCGCGCGCATCAACAACAAGGCGCGATAGAGGAAGTCCTGCTTCGACCAGCCGGTCGCGAACTGCTTCCGCGCGCTACAACGACAGCAAGCGCGCGTCTTCCGGCGTGCCGCCGTCGTCCGAGCGGCCAATGATGGTGATCAAGAGCTCAGGCCGCGATTTCAACCAGCGGGCTTGGCTTTCAAGAATAAAGCGAGCGCGACCGCCAATCGTCGCGCTGCTTTCGGCAAAAAACACCCGGTCGCCGACAGCGGTTGCAAACATGCGCCGCAAGGCAACGGTGTGCTGTCCTTCAACAGCCGGACGCGCTGTTGGCCAGGCGGATCCCTTCAGGGTCGACAGTTCACGCTCGGCACGCGCGGCTTCTGCCGTGCCCGGAAATGTTGACACGAGCTGCTCAAACAATTGCCGCGCCAATTCGGTCTGCTTGTCCGACAGCGCATCAAGCCCGTCCTGGAGAATTTCTTCGGCATCCTGACTGGACGCGGGCGCCGCCTGCCCGGCTGCCACCGGCTGCAGCGCAAGCATCAGTGCGACCACCGCCGCTGCCGGCCAACGATCACACCACCCGCGACCGAGCGGCCATAGGGACATACTTTGCCAAAGCCGGACCAGACGAGCCTCCAGAAAGAATGCTATTTTGCGCGGCAATAGGGCCAAACTTAGCCGACGGCGTGCAGACGGCGTGCCGGCGGATTGGGCGGGCGATGGCCAGACCGTCCGGTGGCGGACTTGCGCAGATTTGGATTTGCGCGGGCCGAGAACCCGCGAAAGCGCTCAATGCGTCCCTGCCAAACACAAACGGCAGGCTCTGAGCCCGCCGCTTCTCGTCGTCACTGCAAAGCTTAGACGTCAGCGCTGGCTGACTTGGCCGCCTGTGTTCAGCACAGTCTGCGCCCGCCGGTTCTGAGACCAGCACGAGATATCGTTACAAACCGCAACCGGACGTTCCTTGCCGTACGAGATCGTGCGCACACGCTGCGCGCCGATGCCGTTCTGCGCCAGATAGTTCCGAACCGAGGTCGCGCGCTTGGCGCCAAGTGCGATGTTGTATTCACGCGTGCCGCGCTCGTCGGCATGACCTTCGATGGTGATGGTGTACTGCGGGTACTGCTGCAGCCACTGCGCCTGCTTGGCGAGAATCTGCGACGCCTCGGGCGTCAGGTCGGTCTGATCCGTCGAGAAGTAGACGATATCGCCGACATTCTGGGTGAAGTCGCGCTGCGTGCCCGGCGTCGCCGAACCATACTTGCCGCCAGCGCCGTTGAGCGCGCCATCGGGCTGCAGCTCCTTGTTGGCCGCGCAGGCACTGAGCGACAGCGCCAATGCCGAAACTGCGGCCAGGCGGAGCCATGAGTGTCCCGCTATTGAAGCCAGCATCCTGTTCTTCCTTTCAACCCCGCCGCCCGCGCCACGCGGTGCACGAAGCAGGCTGTCCGAACCACGGACGTTGTCA
>JANMOL010000414.1:0-2545 GCA_031369245.1 Hyphomicrobium sp.
GGCCAGATCTTCGATCGAGTAGATATCGTGATGCGGCGGCGGCGAGATCAGGCCAACACCCGGCGTCGAATGGCGGACCTTGGCAATCGTGGCATCGACCTTGTAGCCGGGCAGCTGGCCGCCCTCGCCGGGCTTGGCGCCCTGCGCCATCTTGATCTGCATCATGTCCGAGTTGGCGAGATATTCGGTGGTCACTCCGAAGCGGCCGGAGGCGACCTGCTTGATGGCCGAGCGCATGCTGTCACCGTTCGGCATCGGCTTATAGCGGTCGGATTCTTCGCCGCCCTCGCCGGTGTTCGAGCGGCCGCCGATGCGGTTCATGGCAATTGCCAGCGTGGTATGTGCTTCACGCGAAATGGAGCCGTAGCTCATCGCGCCGGTCGAGAAGCGCTTGACGATCGCGGATGCGGGTTCGACCTCGTCGACCGGCACGGGCCGGCGCCCCATGGCTTCGGCTGAGCGGATGCGGAACATGCCGCGCAGTGTCATCAGCTGCTCGGTCTGGTCGTTGATGGCTTTGGCGAAATCGCGATACTTTTGCGGGACCTTGCCGGTCATCGACTCTTTGTTGTCAGACGAGCGAACGGCATGTTGCAGGTCGGCGACCGTGATTGGCCGCCACATGTGGGCTTCGCCGCGAATGCGGAAAGCGTATTCGCCGCCGACATCGAGGGCGTTTTCGAGCACGGGCACGTTGCCGAATGCGGCGGTGTGGCGCTCGACGGTTTCGCGAGCGATTTCGCGCAAGCCAATGCCTTCGACCTGGGTGTGGGTGCCGGTGAAATATTTTTTGACGAAGGCTGTGCGCAATCCGACGGCATCGAAAATCTGCGCGCCGCAATAGGACTGGTAGGTCGAAATGCCCATCTTGGCCATGACCTTCAAAATGGCCTTGCCGAGTGCCTTGATGAAGCGCTTCTTGACATCCTCAGGCGAAATCTCGCCCGCAAGATCGGGCAGCATCTGGTACAGCGTCTCGAAGGCCAGATATGGATTGATGGCTTCCGCGCCATAGCCAGCGAGCGTGCAGAACTGATGCACCTCATGGGCTTCGCCGGTTTCGACGACAAGACCGACGGAGGTTCTGAGGCCCTGCCGGATCAAATGATGGTGCACGGCCGACGTTGCCAGCAGTGAGGGAATGGGAATGCGATCGGGGCCGCTGGCGCGATCCGACAGTATGATGATGTTGTACTCGCCGGTGCGGACGTATTCCTCGGCTTCCGCGCACACGCAATCGAGTGCTGGGCCCATGCCCGCTTCGCCCTTATCGACTGGATAGGTGATGTCGATCGTGACGGATGAGAAGTTGTTGTCTTTGACCGCGCCGATGCCGCGGATGCGCTCAAGGTCTTCATTCGACAGAATTGGCTGATCGACTTCGAGTCGCTTTTCCTTCGACGTGCCCTCGAGGTCGAGCAGGTTCGGGCGCGGACCGATGAACGACACGAGGCTCATCACCAGTTCTTCGCGGATGCTGTCGATCGGCGGATTCGTGACCTGCGCGAAGTTCTGCTTGAAATAGGTGTGCAGCAGCTTCGACTTCGACGACAAAGCCGAGATCGGCGTGTCGGTGCCCATCGAGCCAATCGCCTCTTGGCCGCTTTCGGCCATCGGCGTCATCAGAAACTTGAGGCTTTCCTGCGTGTAGCCGAACGCCTGCTGCAGATCGAGCAGGTTGATGTTGGATTTCGCGGTCTGCTTCTTGGCCGGAAGCGGCAGGTCGGCGACCTTAATCTGGGTCCGCTTCAGCCAGGTCTCATAGGGGTGGCTGGCGGCGATTTCCGCCTTCAATTCCTCGTCCGAAATGATGCGGCCTTTTTCAAGGTCGATGAGCAGCATCTTGCCGGGCTGGAGACGCCACTTCTTGACGATGCTCTCTTCGGCAACCGGCAGCACGCCGGATTCCGACGACATGATGACCACGTCGTCGTTGGTCACAAGATAGCGCGCCGGGCGCAAGCCGTTGCGGTCGAGCGTCGCGCCGATCTGGCGGCCATCGGTGAAGGCCATGGCGGCTGGGCCGTCCCACGGTTCCATCAAGCAAGCGTGGTATTCGTAGAAGGCGCGGCGCTTGCCATCCATGGTCGGATTGCCGGCCCAGGCTTCGGGGATCAGCATCATTGCGGCGTGCGACAGCGAGTAGCCGCCCATGGTCAGAAATTCGAGCGCGTTGTCGAAGCACGCGGTGTCGGATTGGCCTTCGTAGGAAATGGGCCAGAGCTTGGAGATGTCTGTTCCAAAAAGCGGCGACGATACGGACGCTTGACGCGCGGCCATCCAGTTGACGTTGCCGCGCAGCGTGTTGATCTCGCCGTTGTGCGCGACCATGCGATAGGGATGCGCGAGCTTCCACGACGGAAAGGTGTTGGTCGAAAAGCGCTGATGCACAAGGGCTAGTGCCGACGTCAGGCGCGGGTCGGACAGGTCTTTGTAGTAGGCCTTGACCTGATAGGACAGGAACATGCCCTTGTAGACGAGCGTGCGGCTCGACAGCGAAACCGTGTAGAATCCGATATCGCGCCCCTTGTAGGCCGAATACAGC
>JANMOL010000443.1:0-3559 GCA_031369245.1 Hyphomicrobium sp.
GGTCGAGTATCCAGCGTCAAAAGTGCTGGAGGCACAGTATAGCGATAGGAATCTTGCGCTGGATCCTCGCGCATCGACACGGCCAACGGCCGTGCTCGCGCGGGATGACGGCCGCGTTTTGCAGCACACCGCGAAGTGCAAACGCGGCCTCTCCCCAACCTACGGTTTGGAAATCCCGGCTCGCTATTTAATATCGTCACCCCGGCGGAGGCCGGGATCCAGTCAACAATCCTCGCGTGCAATGTCGTCGACCCGAGCAAGCCCGTCGATCGCGCCTTGCCTTTGGCTTGGACGGATCCGGCCTGAGTTCAGGCCCGCCTTTGGCGGGGTGCCGGGATGACGACGTGGAGGGCCAGTCCGTGTCGCACAACGCCAGCCCTACCGCGCCAGTTCTTCCTTCACTTTGGCGGCGAGCTGCGGCAGCGAGAACGGTTTTGGCAGGAACGCGAAATCATCCGAGCCGAGGCTCTCGCGGAAGGCTTCATTCGGATAGCCCGAAACGAAAATGACCTTGATCGCCGGATTGTCCTTGCGCAGTTCCTTGAACAGCGTCGGGCCGTCCATTTCGGGCATGACCACGTCCGAGACGACGATGTCGACCGTGCCCGGATTGGCGCGCATGATCTCGAGCGCTTCGACGCCGTCGGCTGCTTCAAGCACGGTGTAGCCCTGGCGCTTCAAGGCGCGGACGGCGAACGAGCGGACGTCGATTTCGTCCTCGACCAGCAGCACGCGGCCGGTGCCGGTCAAATCGACCGCCTTGGCGTCCTTCTTGGCGGCGGGCTTGGCGGCGGTCTCGACCGTCTCGTCGTTCTCGGGCAGGCAGCGCGGCAGGAACACTTTGAAGGCCGTGCCGCGGTCGATTTCACTCTCGGGCATGATGAACCCGCCCGACTGCTTGACAATGCCGTAGACCGAGGCGAGGCCGAGGCCGGTGCCCTTGCCGACGCCTTTGGTGGTGAAGAACGGCTCAAAGATTTTGGCCATCACCTCAGCGCTCATGCCGGTGCCGGTGTCGCCGATTTCGATCAGCACGTATTCGCCAGCGGTAAATCCGGCCTGCGTGATCTTCTGGCTCTCGCGCTCCGAGACGTTGCGCGTCTTGATGGTCAGCTTGCCGCCGCCCGGCATCGCATCCTTGGCGTTGCTGGCGAGATTGAGAATGACGTTATAGATCTGGTCGCGGTCGGCGCTGACGTACCACAGATCGCGCTCGGACTGGATCTTGAGTTCGATCTTCTCGCCGGTCATGGTCTTGAGAACCGGCGTCATGTCGGTCGCGAATTCGCCAAGGTCGAGCACGGAGACTTGCTGCGTCTGCTTGCGCGAGAAGCCGAGCAAGCTGGCGACGAGACCGGCCGCGCGGTTGGCCGCCGACTGGATATTCTTGATGTCCTTGAAGGCTGGATCACTGGGGCGATGGGTCTGCAGCAGCAGATCCGAGAAGCCGATGATGGCGGTCAGCACGTTGTTGAAATCGTGCGCGATGCCGCCGGCCAGTTTGCCGACCGCTTCCATCTTCTGGGCCTGGGCAAAGCGCTGTTCGAGCGCCTTCTGCTCGGTCGAATCGATAACGTAAAGGGCTGCAGCGTCGCCGCCGCCGACGGCTGCCAGCGGGCTCATGTAGAGCCGGCGCGTGAACTGCTTCTGATCGCCGCCGGTGATGTCGACGGGGGCAATGTTGCCGCGGCCCGAGAGCACGGCTGCAAGTCCGCTTTCAACTTCAGCGCGCTCGTGCGGCTCGGCGTTACGGCACAGTTCGGCGAGCGCCGGGGCATCGTTGGCCGGGCGGCCATCCAGCACCATGCGCATGAACGCGGTGTTGCAGTTGGCAATACAGCCGTCGGCACTGAGCGTCGCGATGCCGAACGGCGCCGATTGGAAAAAGTGCGACAGACGCACGTCATTGTGGCCCGAGCGGCCGGCGAACTGTCGCGCGGTGCGGCTGATGGCGGTGATCGAGAAGCCTGCGTGCAGACCGCTGCCGGACGGCTCGACGTAGAGCGTCAGCGGCACGATGCGGCCGTCCTCGCGGGTCAGATCGAGATCGACGGCGCGGTGTTCGGTGTCTGGATCGCGCGCCAGTTCCAACAGCAGGCGGGCACCATCTTCGCCCGCGAGGTCGGCGAGCTTGGCAGCGCGTACCCTGAGCGCGCCCTGGGCGTGGCCAAGCCAGCCTTCAAACGAGGCGTTGACGTGCAGGATGCGGCCGTCGCCCGCGACCGACATAAATCCAGCTGGCATCGTATCGAACGCCGCGAGCGCGGATTCCAGGCTGCCGATCTTTTGGGCTTCGCGGGCTTTGTCGTCGGATACATCAGCGATATGCCAAAGCGCTAAGATACCGCGGTTGGCGGCATCGGCGCTGGTGCGATCGGGCGATGCAAACGGCCGCACGCTGACGCGGATCCAGGCCGGGCGGCGGCTGGAGGCAACGGATTTGAGGCGGACATCTTCACGCCGCGTTTCGCCGCGCTCGGCAGCTCGCATCAAACGAAACAGCGCTTGGGCGGCTTCGAGGTCGCCGCCGACGGCGGCTTCAAGGGCGACGCGCGGTCCGCCGTCGGCACGGCCGAACATGGTTTCGAGCGCTGCATTCCAGTACAGCACGGAGCCGTCCGAATGGGTGACCATTTGCGGCTCATCGGCGGCATCAGCGGCGGCTTTGAGCACATCGCCAGCCGGCATGCGCGCGCCGATGCGGACGTGGCCGGCCGCACTGCCAAACAGGAAGAACACGCCGTGCATCGCGAACACGGCAATGATCGTCTGTACAAGCGGTTCCCCGGACCGGCTGGCAAGCAGCCCGAACAGCACCGCGCCAGCGGCCGCCACCACAAAAATTGTCGAGAGGAAGCCGCCAAACCCGTCCGCTGCGGTGAGCGGATCGAGGGACGCCGCCTCGATCTTCAAGGCCTCGCGATCCATCATAAGCGGAGACGTTATCTGATTCGGAAGAGCCGTGGCTTCAGTGACGGGCATGGATACTCAACTCAGGACGCAACATTTCGGTGGACTGCCGGCTGGCGGCTCATTTCGATGCATCAAGACTTCGATCATTAGGGTTAAAATGCCGTCAATTCCGCGCTATAGCTGACGTGCATTCTGCGCCGGCGCGCGCGGGTCCGCGATTTTGCGCGGCAAGGGGGCACGATGTGGCAAGCAATATACTGGCTGGCAATATTGGCGATTGTCGCCGGCCTCGGCGTGCTGGCGGCCGTGCTGGTCCGCGCCTACATGAGCGGAACCTCGCCAACGGAAATATTTTTTAAGGCCCGGCCGGAACCGCGCATCGAAGTCGTCGAGCAGGCGAGCATCGATGGCAAACGCCGCTTGTTGCTGATCCGCCGCGACGACGTCGAGCATCTCGTCATGACCGGCGGGCCGGTTGATGTGGTGATTGAGACCGGCATCGGGGATACGCCGCGCCGCACGGCCGATATGGCGGCATCATCAGCGGCCGCGCCTCAGGCTGCAACCGTGTTCACACGTCCGCCGCGAGGATTTGGCTCAGCGCCGCCCCTGCCCGACGCGCCCGACACGGCGGTGCGCAGCTAAC
>JANMOL010000455.1:0-1558 GCA_031369245.1 Hyphomicrobium sp.
GCGGATGTTCGCGCCGGTGCTTTTTGCACTTTTGGCAGTCACGGTGACCGGCATCGCTGGTGGCACCGCGGTCCGGGCCGATGATCTGCCGTTCTGGGAGCGCGCGGATGCGGCCAAGGCGGCGACCAAGAAATCCACCAATTACACTTACAAGAAGAAAAAGAGCATCAGCGTTGCCAGCCAGAAGTCGGGTAGCGGCAAGAAGCTCGGCGGTTATGCTGAGGCGACCGAACCGGTCAAAAAGAAGAAAAAGGGCGTCCGGGTCGCAGCGCTCGGCAACTCGTACTACGGCGAGCCAGCGCCAAAGAAGAGCTTGTCGGGCGGCAGTGTCCGCTGGGTTGCCTCGTCAGGATGTCTCGATGGCTCGCTCAAGTCCGTGATCTATCAGGTGGCGGCCAACTACGGGCCGGTGACGGTCAACTCGACCTGCCGCAACAAGGGTCATAACCGCGCCGTTGGCGGTGCACGGAAGTCCAAGCACCTGTCGGGCGATGCGGTTGATTTCCGCGTCGCGGGCAATGTCTCGGCGGTCTATTCCTACCTCAAGCGCAGCGGCAGCGTTGGTGGCTTGAAGCACTACGGCGGCGGGCTGTTCCACATCGACAACGGCGATCGCCGCAGCTGGTAAATCAGGTCGGCAATCGGTTCGAGGCCGGCGACGCTGAAAAAGCTGCCGCCGGTCTCAACGCTCCTACGTTTGGCCGCCGGTCCGGCCGCGGGCAACGGCGTTGTGCAGCAGCAGGACCGGGATCAGTCCAATCACGACGATCGTGACGGCACCGAGGGCTGCCTCCTCAAACTGCTCGGCGGCGGTCAGCGCGTAGACGTGCGTTGCCAGCGTTTCGAAGTTGAACGGCCGCAGCAGCAGCGTAGCTGGCAATTCTTTCATCGCATCGACAAAAACGAGCAACGCCGCGGCCCCCAGGGCCGGGGCCAAAATCGGCAGGTGCACGCGGGTCAGCGTTGACCACGGGCTGGCACTGAGCGTGCGGGCGGCGGCATCGAGATTGGACGAGATGCGCCCGAAGCCAGCTTCGACCGAGCCGATGGCGACCGCCAGAAAGCGGATGACCAGTGCAAACGTGACTGCAAACAGCGAGCCCGAAAGCAGTAGCCCGGTCGAGACCCCGGCGGTCGAGCGCAGCCAAGCGTCCAACGTGTTGTCAAACGCGGCCAATGGGCTCAGCAGGCCGATCGCCAGCACGGTTCCGGGCAGCGCATAGCCGAGCGAGACGGCGCGCACGGAGATGCGCGTCGCCGGGCCCGGCTGCAAGCGCGCGGCATAGGCAAACAACATGGCCAGCGACACGGCAAAAGCGCTGGCGAGTATGGCCAAGATCAAACTGTTTTTCGCGGCCGAGACAAAGCCCGCCGTATCGGCCGACGAAGCATGGCCGAGCGCTCGCGCGACCAGCACGGCGAACGGCAGGGCGAAGCCGAGCACAAACGGCAGTAGAACTGCGGCCAGCGTGAGCACGGCGCGCCAGCCGGTCAGCGTTTCAAAAGGAATAGCGCGCAGGCGCCCGGTCGTCGCTTGCGTACCGCCAAGACCGCGGGC
>JANMOL010000482.1:0-2335 GCA_031369245.1 Hyphomicrobium sp.
GCTGTAGGCCGGCGGCGTTTCGGCGTCGATGCCATAAATATCGCGCCACACGCCGCGCACCAGGCCGAGGCAATCGGCACCAATGCCCTTGAGGCTCGCCTGATGATGATAGGGTGTGCCGATCCAGGATCGCGCGGCAGCGACGATCGCTGCACGCTGCGTGTCATCCTCTGGCATCACGAGCGCCTCGCGACGCGCGTCAGATACTCGTTGCCCGGCATGACCGGGAAGCCGCGAAAATTGACGCTATTGGCAAACCGCGCCTTGCAGGTTTCAAAGCGTTTGTCACATCCAGCCGTGATCGTGAAGGTGTTGCCGGCAACCGGCGGGCCTTCGGCTTCGGCCCACAACTCAATGGTCACGACGCCGGCGATTTTGTTATGGGCTTTGACTTCGATCTTCAAACCGGCGGATGGGCCCGAGGTAAAACTCAGCAGGCCGCGCGAGAAAAAATCATGGCCATAGCCGGTCAGGCCAGTGGCGGTAAACCGGCGCAGGCTGGCGAGCGCCAAAATCGTCCCCGTGCCGCGATAGGTGGCCGACGCCAAATTCACGCCGCAGCGCGCGTCGCCGACATCGGCATCGCACGTCATCTGGTGCAGGCGGCCCTTTGGCTGCTGCAAATAGTGCGCCAGTCCGCGGACTTCGGCTGTGAAGGAGCTGCCCGTGCGGCGCACTTCGCCGAGACTGCCCGAGCGCATCAGCACGCGCTGGCTGACATCGCTCCAGTTGACGCGATAGATCTCGATCCGGGCGTCGTCATAGCGCCCCGCCGCCAGATCATCTTCGCGCAGCGTGTCCGAGGTCAGCGCGCCGCTGACATCGAGATTGTCGACGGATAAGCCGATGCTGTCCTTGATATCGCTGGCGGTGAAGCCAGCCGCGGCCTCGAACACGGTTGTCTCGAACCCCAGATCCTGATCGTGATCGGTGAAACCGAATTTGATGCCATCGCGGCGTGTCAGCCGCCAGCACCAGCACAGCGTCGTCGCGCCGGTGCGCAAATGCGCGTCGAGTGCGGGCAAAAGATTTTTCACAGCCGCACCTCGATGACCGGAATGCTCGGGATCGCGCCGTGCGCAAATCCAGTCATGTTGATTTCGAGTTTGTCGCTATCGAAACGCACCGGCACATCGAACTCGAACCCGGCTGTCACGCTCTGGCCAGCTGTTGGAATGCTGCCTGCCAAAAACGTTACGAGGCCGGTTGCGGGATCGGCAACGAAGTGCGTTCCAGCCGTTCTCGCAACGCCCGCGACCGCCACCAGCACGCTGCCCGCCACCGGCTTCTTGATCGCCCGCGACCACGGCGCAAACGCGCTGCCGTAGGCTTTCTTCAATTGAAACGCTGCCAGTATGCCGTCGCCGCTGCCGATCACCTGATCGAGTGCAGCTGGTGTTGCTGCCGGCGCGCATGATTTCCAATCGCTGTGGTCGCGCCATCGGAAGCCATAAAGCCGCCCGCGCCGCTCTTCAAAAAAGCCGATGACATCGTGCAACTGGTCGATGGACTTGACGCCGTAGCCGGCGTTGTAGCTGCGGCGGCTATCGGCCCAGCGGCTGTTGCGCTCTTCAAAGCCCGACCCGAGCACGACGACATCGGTGCGGCGCTCCGGCCCGCCCTGCGCGCCGCGCGAAATCGCGGTTGGAAAACGGATCTCGTGAAAGGACATGAGTCGTGCTCACTGTTTGACGGCCGCGTTGCCGCGATGCAGTCGTGTTTGGCCCTACAAATTCCGCTGACCGAGCGAGGCGGCGCGCGCTATCATCGCCGCGACTTGCGTTTCCGAGCGCCGGAAACTTTCGGCATCCGGTGTTGCTATGTTGATCGTGATGCCGCCTGCCCCGCCACGGCCTTGCGCCACGACGCCCAAGCGGCCATCGGATCCGCGCGCCAAGGGCATGATCGCTTCGGCTCCGCGCTCGCCCGCCAAGCCGGTGCGTCCGCCGGCCAGAGGAAATGTGATCGGGCTGGCGATCACGCCGCCCTGGGCAAACGGCACGACGCCGCCGCCGCGCACGACGCCGCCGTTGGCCATGGGCAACAGCCCCTTGAACGCGCCCGCGAAGGCCGAGCTGAGGCCCTGTTGCAGCGGCGCGAACGCGCTTTTCAAAACGGAACTGGAGAGGCTGAGTGCGAGCGACTTGAACACGCTTGTCAGGCTTTGACCTTTGAAGGCGACCGCCTCGAACGAGCCGATCAGCGAACTGGAAAAGCGCTTGCCTAGCTTTTCCGCCTCGCCAAGCTTGGCCTCGAGCTTGCTGGTATCGGCGTCGATGACAACATTGCGCGTGACGATCGTGTTCCACGTCTCCGGCCGCGTGGCATCGACTTG
>JANMOL010000515.1:0-13519 GCA_031369245.1 Hyphomicrobium sp.
GTGCTGACGCCGTTGAAGCGCGCCAGCATCCCGTCGCCAAGCCGCATGAACCGCAGGAACGCCAGGGCTTTTTTAACAGCCGACGCGATCTCTTCGGGTGCTGCGCGCCCACGTGCCTGAAAGCACTGGCCCAACGGCAAAAGGTCGAGCACAAGGTCGGCAAGCACACTCGGATTGCGGCTGACGTGGCCGCCATCGGCAAGAATTTGGCGGCGCATTTCATCGATCAGCGCCGATTGCGCATCTTTCAATTGACGATCGTGACCTGAAACCGCGAGATCGGACAACACCAGCGCAATCAAACTGACCATGCGCGGCACGCCGTCGGGAGCGTTACGCCAGTTGGCGTTGAGCTGGACAACCTGCTGTCCGAGGCTCGACAGGATGGTCGTGTAGGTTTTGGCGTCGGCGCCCTCGAGCAGCATGTTGGCTTGGGCGATCCACGACATCAACCGGCGGCCGATCACGGCCGGTTCGAAGGCAATGCCGCGCGCTGTTTTGTTGACCGCTATCCAATCGAGTACAAACTGCCGGGCTGCATCGGTCGCATCATCATTTTCGGCGGCGGCCAAATGACGAAGCCAGCCAAAGCCGTGCAGCTCGCGCGCCCAGGCAAGGCTCGGCGGCACCGCCCGAAACGGTGACGCGCCCTTGAGATCGGCAATTTGCGACGCCAGACCGAAATGGCCATTTTCGACTTCATGCCAGAAGCTTGGATCCGCCGCCCGCAATTCTTGCGGCACGATCAGGATTTGATCGGCGGCCGCACTGCCATAGCGCCAGCGCAGCAGCGGAGAGGATAGCGTTCGCGTCAGCGCGCGGCGGCGCGTCTGCTCGGCTGAGAGCGTCCTGATCTTCAGCCGTTCCGTGAGACTCAAACTCGTCATGCGCGCGTCCCTGCACCCCTGCCGACACGTCCGGGTTACGCTCTCCGTGCCGCCAAAACAAGGCTTACGGGCCTGCCAGTTGTTGAGGACGAGGCGGTCTAAGCCGTCCGCCGCAACCGGGCGGCAAAAAAGCCATCCATGCCGGTAAATCCGGCCGGCAGTTCGGCGTACCCGGACGGCAGCGTTTGCAGATCCCCGGCCGGCGTGACCCACTGCGGATCAGCACGGATCTCAGCCGCATCGACCGGCCGGCGTTCAAACGCCGTATTCGCAGCGAGAAACCGCTCGATCTGCTGCACGCCCTCCTCAGGTTCGAGCGAGCACGTGCAATAGACCAGTGTACCGCCAGGTTTGACCAAGTGTGCCGCGCGCTCCAGCACGCGCGCTTGAATGGCCGCCAGCGACACGACATCCTCGGCCCGCTTCAAATGCAAAATATCAGGATGCCGCCGGATCGTGCCCGTCGCTGTGCAGGGCGCATCGACGAGCACCGCATCGAACGTCCGGCCAGGATCATAGCTGACAGCATCCGCAACCGCCGTTTCGGCAGACAGCCCGAGTCGCGCAAGATTTTCCTTGAGACGGTTCAACCGGCCCGGCGATTTGTCGATCGCCACCACGCGCGCGCCACCGTTCGCGAGTTGGGCTGTCTTGCCCCCTGGCGCCGCGCACAGATCGGCCACGTCGAGACCGCTCACATCGCCGAACAATTTCGCCGGCAGCGCCGCGGCGGCATCCTGCACCCACCACGCGCCATCATTGTAGCCAGCGAGTTCCTCGACGCGGCCCGCGTGCGCCAATCGCACCGTGCCCGTCGGCAGCAACAGCCCGCCGAGTTTCTCAGACCACGCGGCCGGATCCGATCGCACGCTCAGATCGAGTGGCGCTTCGAGCAGCGCTGCAGCCCCAATCCGGCGCGCAACGTCCTCGCCATAAGTCGATTGCCAGCGGGCAAACAGCCATGCCGGAATATTTAAGCTGACCGTATCGAGCCCGTTCAGCTGCGCCCGGCCGCCTTCACTCACCCGGCGCAGGACGGCATTCGCGAGTTTGTCGAAGCGGCGGGCTGCGCGATCGACCCGGCATTGATCGACGGCCAGCGAGATGGCAGCGTGCGGCGGGGTATCGAGAAACAGAAGTTGCGCGGCCGCACTGAGCAGGATCGGCTCCAACCGCCCCTGATTTTCGGGTAGCGGCTTTTGAAGAAAACGCGACACGGCGGCCCTCAGCTCACCGCGATGACGCAGAACCGTGACCGCAACGAGCCGGGCAAAAGCGCGATCACGCGGCTCAAGGTGACGGTTTTCGGCCGCGCGCGCAAAGGCCTCGTCAAAATTCCGCTTTTCAACGAACACTGTGAACAGTGCCGATGCGGCGACATCGCGCGCGGCGAGCCCTCCGGTGACCGGCGGCGGCGTCACGGCGGAGATGCGCGCACCCGAAGCAGGTTTTCTGTTTCGAGGTGTCGTACGCGCAACGGGCCCGGGCGGCTCATGTGCCACGTATCAACCCCACGGCCGGCGCGGTTTGGCGTAGTTGCGCCCGGCAATCCAAACATCCTGCGGCACAGCGCTGCTGGTTTCGGTGATTTCGCCGTCGGCACGGCCCGGCTCAAACGTCGCGTTGGCATCGACGCCCATCTCACGGGCCAGCGCTTCGAGCTCAGCCACTCGGTTGTCGACGTTGGGGTGGGTTGAAAACATACTGTCGATGCCGCGCCCGTTGAGAGGATTGATGATGAAGACATGCGCGGCGGCCGGAATGGCCTCAGCCGGTTTGTTGATAATTTGGCGCGCCTTGACGTTGATCTTCTTGAGCGCGGACGCCAGCCACAGCGGATTGCCGCAGATCATCGCACCCATCCGGTCGGCTTGATATTCGCGCGAGCGGCTAATCGCCATTTGCACAACCATCGCCGCCATCGGCGCAACAATCACCGCTGCCAGTGTGCCGAGCATGCCCAGCCCGCCCCGGTCGCCATTGCGCCCGCCGCCGAACAGCATGCCGAACTGCATGTACTGCGCAAACATCGACACCGCCCCGCCGATGGTCGCGGCGACAGCCATTGTCAGCGTGTCGCGATTTTTGATATGCGCCAGTTCGTGCGCCAGCACGCCGGCCAGTTCTTCACGCGACAGGATTTCGAGCAACCCGGTCGAGGCGCACACCGCGGCGCGACTGGGGCTGCGGCCGGTCGCAAAGGCATTGGGCTGGGGATTGTTCATGATGTAGACGCGCGGCATCGGCAGCCCGGCCCGGGCCGAAAGGTCGCGCACAAGATTGTAAAGGTCGGGCGCACTGCCGGCGTCAACCTCTTGCGCCTTGAACATCCGCAACACCATCGTGTCGGACTTCCACAAACTGACAACATTCATCACCAGTGCGGCGATGAACGCGACCACCAGCCCCGACTGACCGCCGACAGCCGCCCCCATCGCGACGAAAATGGCGGTCAGGGCCGCAAGCAGCAGCGCCGTCTTGGCGTAGTTCATAGGCATCGAAATCCTCCTTCGATGCGGCGCCACGTCATCCGGCAACCGTCAATCGAGGTATATATGGTGATCATCGCAAAGGGTTAAGGGCTGCCGGCAATTTTTGGCCCCAATCCCCATTCCAAAGGGCCGCCATGTCAGAGACGCAACCCCTGCCAACACCTATCGAGCCACCAAAGCCGTTGACGCCCGAAGCTGAGCGGGCGCTGGCCGAGGCCGCAGAGCGCCGCCGACAGCGCGACGCGGCCGCTGCCGCTGCTGCCACAACGGCCAAGGAGGTTGGCGGCCGGGCCGGCCCCGACCCGGTCCGGTTTGGCGACTGGGAGACCGGCGGCATCGCCACCGACTTTTAGGCCCTAGCGCTGCGGCGGGCATGAAACACCGGCCTTAGGGGGCCGGGCGTCGACCGGCCCGCCCCGGCGATCCGGACAGTCTTTAATCAAAAATACACCAGCTCTGACGGATGACGCCGCCTGGCGGCACGGACTGGCCAAACGCGGCACTGCGGTTGCATCCCCGGGAACATCAAGACGACGATGTTCCACGGAGACACAGATGACCAAGCGTTGGCAGCCCATCATGAAGTTCTTCCGCGAGGATGAGCAGGGCTCGGTCGCGATCCTTTTTGGGTTCATGACCTTCACGCTGTTCTTCCTGGCCGGCATGGCCGTCGACTACGCCCGCATCACCGACATGCGCTCAAGAATTTCGAGCGCGGTCGATGCGGCTTCGCTGGCTGCTGGCCGGGCCATGCTCGACGGCAATCTGACCGATTCAGAAGTCATTGATCTGGCGCAGGCCTACTTCGATCAAAATGTGACCAACGCCCGCAAAATGGGAACGATTGGAGCACCGTCGATCAAAATCAACCGCTCCGCCGGATCCGTTGACATCGATGTCGCCTCGAACGTCAAAATGACGCTCACCCGTCTTGGCGGCTTCAACACCATCGATATTCCCGTCACGTCTGCTTCCGTCTTCAAGCAGAAGGACATCGAAGTCGGCATGGCGCTCGACATCACCGGCTCGATGCGTAACCCAGACGACAGCAATCAGCCCAAAATTGACGGCCTGAAGTCGGCCTTCGAGACGTTTGCTAAGCGTCTCATTCCGGATCAGAAGAACGGCGACCAGAAGGTCCGCATCGCGCTCGCGCCATACTCGGCCAGCATTAACCTTGCGGCCCAGGCAGCTACGGCCTCCGCCAACCGTAGCAAGGACAATTGCGTTACCGAAAGCAATGCCGGCGCGGCAACAGACAGCGTGGCCCAGTTCTTCGTTGCCCAGGACGGCACGAAGGACACCGACAGCACCGAAGGCTTCCCCAGGGGTGGCGATGCCTACGGCTGCCCGTCGACAGCAATCACCCCGCTGTCCGACGACCGCGACGCCCTGATTGCATCCGTCCGCGGATTTACGCCGGGCGGCTGGACGGCTGGCCACTTCGGCGCACAGTGGGCCTGGAACATGATCTCGGATAAGTGGTCATGGGGCAGCAGCCAGCCCGATAGCTACGACCGCGTCAAAGAAGACAAACTCTTGAAAGCCGTCGTGCTCATGACGGACGGCATCTTCAACACCGCCTATCACGGTAAGAAGTCGTCGGAACAGGCGATCGAGCTGTGCAGCGCGATGAAGGCCAAAGGCGTGGTGGTCTTTACAGTTGCCTTCGATACCCGCCGCGAGCCAGCAGACATTGCCACACTCAAGGCCTGCGCAACGCCAGGTTCTGGCTATTCTGTCAACGCGTCGAACGCCCAGGAACTCGAAGCGGCCTTCGAAAATTTCGCCAGTAAATTGACCCAGCTGCGCATCTCGAAGTAGTCACAATAACCCAGCCATCATGCGGGCGCGCCGGTAAGGCGCGCCCGTTCTCGTTCGCGCTCCCTCACATCGAGAGCCTGGACGATCGCGGTCTGCCCGATTAGACGTTGGGACCGCGCCGATGCTCGCAAAAGTGGAGACTGCGCCATAAATCGCCCAAAGCACCGCGTTTCCTGGCTGCTCCTTGCTCTATTGCTCGCAGCGCTGAGCTTTGCCGGGTTATGGATGGGACTTGTACCCCAACGCTTCAGCCCGTTCGCGCCGCTCAACATCAGCGAGCCATCGGCGTGGTTTCTGGATTTCCGGTTGGCGGCCTTGAAGCAGGACCGCACCCTGTGTGCAGCCGTTCTTCGCGCGCCCGCCATCGAGGCCTCAGCCGTTGAAGACCAACCCTATAAAGACGGCTGCGGTTGGAAGAACGCAGTAAAAATCGCGACCGCAGCGGGCGCCCGCATCGGCGCGGAACCCGTCACGTGCGAAACGGCTGCCGCCTTTGCGATGTGGTTCAACGGCGCCGTTCAGCCAGCGGCAATGAAGCACTTCGGCAAGCGGGTCCGCTCGATCCAGCACCTCGGCACGTATTCCTGCCGCAACATCGTTGGCAACAAACTCTGGCAGGACTTCCGCAGCCAGCACGCAACCGCCAACGCCATCGACGTCGCCAGTTTGACACTCGACGATGGCAGAACCATTGCCGTTAAAAAAGACTGGAACGGCGCGACAGCCGAGGCCGCGTTCCTGCACGGCATCCATGCCGAAGCCTGTCATTTTTTCCGGGTGGCTCTTGGCCCCGGCTACAACGCCGCCCACGCCGATCATTTTCATTTGGATCGCGGTTTTTTGAAAACCTGCCGATAGGCGCACCGGCCTTCCTGATCGGCTTTTGCCTGTCCAATTTTGAAACACAGAAAGACGGCTGATTGACGCCGATGAGATTTAGCAGATCTGAACATGTTTCTATAAATTGAAAGCAGCTTTTTATTCATTTCTCGGATGCAACGTGAACGCTCCACGTAGGAGTGCGCCATGGATCGTCGTTCGCTGAATACTGCCCGCTTCGCCCAAGACCGGGACGGCTCAGTCTCAATTATTTTCGCAGTCGCCTGCATTGCGCTGTTTTTGACGATCGGTGTCGCCGTCGATTCGTCGCGGTTCTATAACGTCGGCGCCCGTATGCAGGACGCACTCGACGCCGCAGCTCTTGCTGGCGCAAAGATGCTACCAGACGATCAAATGAGCGACACGGACATTCAAACACTGGTCCAGAAGCACTTTGATGCGTCGATGAGTACGGCGGGCGTTGCCCTGACGACTTTGCAACCGCTGAACATCACTGTTGATCGGCCGAACACGGCCGTCAACGCTTCGATGAAGGCGAGCGTCAAATCGCTTTTTGGCGGTCTGGCAAAACAGCAGAAAATCGCCGAGATCAACAAGTCATCCCGCGTCGTGTTCGATGCGAAAAAGGTCGAACTGTCTCTCGTTCTCGATATTACAGGCTCGATGAACACCAATAACAAGCTTGCCGATATGAAGAGCGCGGCGAAAGATGTCATCGACGAATTGATGAATGCGTCGATCAGCGAAGACAGCATTCGCATTGCGCTCGCACCCTACTCGGCCTCGGTCAATGCTGGTGCTTTAGCCAGTTCAGTCACAAACGTTCCGCCGACAACAAGCTGCGTTTATAAGAAACATGAGTGGAAATGCACCGACGTTTCAGGCGTCGATCAAGACACATGCGTGATTGAGCGGACAGGCGTCAATGCTGCAACAGATGCAGCGCCTGTGGGTCCTGACGCCTTGCCAAACGTTCCAACGCCCGCTCTCTACAACAACTATCTCTGCCCGGCAGCAACCGTGTTGCCGCTTCAAGGCAAAAGTAACAAAGATGAGTTGAAGGATACCATCGACAGCTATGCCGCTTTGGGCGCAACAGCAGGCCACATCGGCACGGCCTGGGGCTGGTACCTGTTATCACCTGATTGGGCCAGCGTTCTGCCGGCCGCAAGTGCACCAAGACCGTATGACCCAGCAGCAGTCACAAAGGCCGTGGTCATCATGACGGATGGGCTGTTCAACACATCCTACATTAGCGGTCCAAGCACTGACGCGGCGACGCAAACGAACGAGTCCTACGCGCAGTTCCAGGCGCTATGCAGCGGCATGAAAGGTAAGAACGTCACTGTCTACACGGTCGGCTATGACCTCGCGGACCCGCGCGCTATGTCAGAGCTGCAAAGCTGTGCGTCTGGCGTTTCGAACTTCTTCGACGCCAAAACCGGCGCCGACCTGAAGAAGGCCTTCAAGGCGATCGCCGACAAGCTGAACACGCTTCGCGTCGCGGGTTAGGCTCAAGAACAAAAAGACTGAGCACAAAAGAACAAGGGCTAGGAAAATCTTCCTAGCCCTTTTTGATTCAGAACTGCCGCGCGAATTGAGCTACGCCGGCCGCCGGTTCTGCCGGTTGCCAATCAGATCATCCACAACCGCTGGATCAGCAAGCGTCGAGGTATCACCAAGACTTGAGAACTCGTCTTCGGCAATCTTGCGCAGAATGCGCCGCATGATCTTGCCCGAGCGCGTCTTTGGCAGGCCCGGCGCGAACTGAATCAAATCGGGTGATGCGATTGGCCCGATTTCTTTGCGAACATGAGCGACCAGTTCCCGGCGCAACGCATCATCGCCAGCCAGACCAGCGTTGAGCGTCACATAGCAATAAATGCCCTGGCCCTTGAGGTCGTGCGGATATCCAACGACCGCGGCTTCCGCGACTTTGGGATGCGATACCAGAGCGCTCTCGACTTCCGCTGTTCCCATGCGATGGCCGGAAACATTGATCACATCATCGACGCGGCCGGTGATCCAGTAGTAGCCGTCGGCATCGCGGCGGCAGCCATCGCCGGTGAAATACATGCCGGGGTACGTGGTGAAATACGTCTGCTCAAAGCGCTCGTGATCACCGTAGATCGTGCGCGATTGCCCGGGCCAGCTGTCGAGAATAACGAGGTTGCCTTGCGCCGCGCCCTCGAGAAACGCGCCTTTGTCATCCACCAGCGCCGGCTGGACACCAAAAAATGGCTTACTCGCGGAGCCGGGCTTCAACGCCGTTGCGCCCGGTAGGGGTGAAATTAAAATACCGCCGGTTTCAGTCTGCCACCAGGTATCGACAATCGGACAGCGGCCTTGTCCAACCACATGATAGTACCACTCCCAGGCTTCCGGATTGATCGGCTCGCCAACCGAGCCCAGCAACCTGAGAGATGACCGGTCTGTCGCGTTGACCAGATCGTCACCAACGCCCATCAGCGCTCGAATGGCGGTCGGGGCGGTATAGAAAATGTTGACCTTCCACTTGTCGATGACGTTCCAGAAGCGTGCAGCGGTCGGGTATGTGGGAATACCTTCAAACATCAGCGTCGTGGCGCCGTTCGCAAGCGGCCCGTAGACGATATAGCTGTGCCCCGTGACCCAGCCGACGTCCGCCGTGCACCAGTAGATATCGCCGTCATGGTAATCAAAGACGTACTGATGCGTCATCGCTGCATGCAGCAGATAGCCGCCGGTGGTGTGCACCACGCCCTTCGGCTTACCGGTCGATCCAGAGGTGTACAAAATGAATAGCGGATCTTCGGCATTCATTTCCTCGGCCGCGCAGGCCGACGGCACCGTCACGATTTCTTCGTGCAGCCAAAAATCCCGGCCCTCGGTCCACGGCACGGGATTGCCTGTGCGGCGAACGACGAGAACTTTTTCGCCGCCCTTGCATTTGGCCAGCGCGGCATCGACATTTTTCTTGAGCGGCACAGGCTTACCGCCACGCAGGCCCTCGTCTGCGGTGATGATCAGTTTTGAGTCTGCGTCATCGACGCGATTTTGCACACTGTCGGGCGAAAAGCCGCCAAACACGATCGAATGGACCGCACCGATCCGCGCGCACGCCAGCATGGCGTAGGCCGCTTCGGGAATCATCGGCAAGTAGATCGTGATGCGATCGCCCTTCTTAGCGCCATGCTTCTTCAAGACATTGGCGAAGCGCTGCACGCGCTCGTGCAGCTGGCGATAGGTGATCTGTTCGCTCTCAGCAGGATTGTCACCCTCCCAAATGATCGCGACCTGATCGCCACGCGTGGCCAGATGGCGGTCAATGCAGTTCGACGACACATTGAGCGTGCCATCCTCAAACCACTTGATGGAGACGCTGCCGGGCTGGAACGACGTTGACTTCACTTTGCTATAGGGGTGCATCCAGTCGAGCCGCTTTCCGGCCTCGCCCCAGAACACGTCCGGTTGTGTAACGGACTGATTGTAGAGCCGCTCGTAGGACGCTTCGTTTACAAATGCCCGCGCGGCCCACGCAGCGGGTACCGGATACAGCTTCTCTGTCATCGTCATGCTCCTCCCAGGCGACCGTCTTGCTGGCGGTCTTTAAGCCCACTATGGGGAAAAAGTTGCACGCTCACAACGTGCCAGAAAGTCGAATCCTCCGGGGGCGAGCCCGAGTGAGCCCCGGTTACAGTGCCCGATCACCCGGTACCGGCGGGGGCAGTGCCGTTAGGCACGCCACACCGCCGTTTTCTTGATCTCGGAGTCTTCGAGTTCCCGCGTTACGGGCACTTGATAGTCGGCAACGCGGACAAAGCGGTCGCGCGGAAAATAGCTCCGCAGCGGATCGCCAATCAGCACGGTCGCTCCTTGCATCTTGGCCGCATCGATATAGGCCGTAACGCGCTCGGCAAGCCCGCGTTCGTAGAACAAATCGCCGATCAGGATCACGTCGGCCACGCCCGGCGGCGCCGCCAGCAGGTCGTCACCCGTGACCTCAAACGCCACACCATTCTCAGCCGCGTTCATCCGGCACGACGCGAGCGCAAAGGCATCGAGATCAGCCGCCAGCACGGAGCGCGCGCCCGACTTACAGGCCGCAATCGCCGTCAATCCCGAGCCCGATCCCAGGTCGATGACCGCTTTACCACGGCACTCCAGCGGATGGTCGAGCAGATAGCGCGCCAGCGCTTGGCCGCCCGCCCAGGCAAACGCCCAGTACGGAGGCGGCACGTTCATTTCGCCAAGCTCTTCTTCGGTTTTCAACCAGATGGGCACGGATTCTTCCGCCAGCTGAAGCGCAATCTCTGGCACCAGCGGCGGCGTGAGCCGCCGCGTATTGCTGCGGATAAAGCTTTCGAGGGCGTGCAGATCGTTGATGTCGAGGGGTTGGCGCGTCACCGCGTTACGATCTTTTTCGGATCGAGACCGCCCATCCGGCAAACCTCTTTCCATTCATCAGCCGTTACAGGCTGCACCGATAGCCGCATGCTGGTGACCAGTGCCATCTTGGCAAGTTTGGGGTTCTGCTTCACGTCAGCCAGCGTCACGGCCGACGGCAACGCCATCACGGCCGTCACATCGACGCACTCCCACGTGCCGGTTTCATCCGAGGCTTCCGGATGCGCCCGCGCGCTAACCCGGCATATGCCGACAACTTCCTTGCCGTCGTTGGAGTGGTAAAAGAACCCGAGATCGCCAACGTTCATCAACCGCATATTGTTGCGAGCGAGATAGTTGCGCACGCCATCCCAGGCCTCACCCCTCGCGCCTTTGGCCTTGAGCATCTCCCACGAGAAGACATCCGGTTCTGATTTGAACAGCCAGTAGGACGGCATGAGCACTCGACCTGAAGAAAGACTATTCCGCTGCCTATCGCGAAACCGCTCGACACTCAAGCCACAAACAAAAACCCCGCACTCCAAGAGCACGGGGTTTCAGACGCGACACGAAATTTTTGATGACGGCGCTTACAGCGCGACCACGGCCACTTGCTGGATCGAGTAGCCGATGTATTTGAATATTTTGCCCGACGAGACTTGAAATTCGGTAAAGGCCTTGTGCTCGTGGGCCTTCCAATTCGGATAGTTGAAGTACTCGTCAAACATGATGACCGTGCCAGGCACGATGCGATTACCGAGGTCATCGAAAATCGTTTTCGTCGACGAGTAAAGATCGCAATCGACGTGCAGAAACGCCAACGGTCCGGCATGAGCCGCGGCGAACTTTGGAGCCGTCGCATCGAACCAGCCGGCATGCAGCGTGACGTTGCCGGGCACTTTTGGCAGGCGCCCCTTGCGGTTGAAATAGCCAGCGGCCATGGCATTGCCGGACCAATCTTCCGGCAAGCCTTCGAAACTATCGAACCCGTGGATGGTACGATCGGGCTTCTGCTTGGCGATATACGAAATCGTGCCGCCCTCGTTGACGCCAAATTCTGCCATCAGGCCATCGATCGAGACGCGCTGCAGCGCGTGGTGCATCAGCTCGCGCGGCGTGTCGAATGCCAGCGCATCGGGCATCGCATCGACAATAAAATCGAGCGTTTCGCGATGGGCACGCTCTTTGAGCCCGGTATAGGGATGATCCTGCGAGTAGGCGATGGGCAACCGCGCCACCATCGCGGCCTTTTGCACCAGGCTCTTCAGCCCATAGTTCGCAACGAACATCGGCGTGCCTTTCTCAGAGTGCCGCCGCAGCGGCCTTGATCGGATGATTGAAAACGAAGAAGCGCAGGCTGAGGAATACGACGACGAACGAGCAACCCGACGCCGCGATCTTGGCGATCAACGGATGAACGCCCATCATGTCGGCCAGCACGCCAACGACCACAGCCGTCACAACAAGCCCCGTTGCACCGGCTGCAAAGAATTTCGCAACGGTCGGCGCTTCGGCCACCAGTCCGCGCTCGTTGAAGCGCTTTGCAAAGACAATGCGCGACGACAGGAGATAGTGCACGACAACCCCGCACACGTAGCCGGCCGCAGCCGCCACAAAGGCGAAATGCGCCACATTCAGAAAGGCCCAGTAGATCGAAAAGTCGACGCACAGCGCACAGCCGCTGACAGTGACATAGCCGGCAAACTGCACCAGCTCATCGCGATGCAACCGCAACGGCTCTTTGAGGCTAGCAAAATTCACGCCGCAGTCCCCACGCGGCGCGGGACCATACGCACGCTCTTCAAGGCTTCCTCGGCACCAGCTTCACCCGACTCGTGATACTCGGCGTCTTCATTGACGTTCCAG
Source organism: Hyphomicrobium sp. (assembly GCA_031369245.1). Classification (GTDB taxonomy): domain Bacteria; phylum Pseudomonadota; class Alphaproteobacteria; order Rhizobiales; family Hyphomicrobiaceae; genus Hyphomicrobium_B. The sequence continues at coordinate 12,275 of JANMOL010000515.1, forward strand.
ATGTCGTAGATGAGGCTCCCGGCCGTAATGTTCTTGACCGTCAGCATGGACGTCATCATCGCGTGATCTTGGTTGTTGTACTTGTGCATGCCGTTGCGGCCGACAAGGTGCAACGTCGGATAGCTCTCGGCCAGCTCCGAGCGGATTGCCTCGACGTTCTGCTTGTAGCCTTCGTCGTAGACCGGATAGGCCTTTTTCTGGCGCACGACGCAACCGTCGATGCATTCAGCTTCGGTCGTGAGGCCGATCTGGGCGAGTTCTTTTCTGGCCAGCGCCAGCAGATCTTCATCGCTTGCGGTCCACAATCCATCGCCCTCAAAGCAGAAATACTCGAGACCAAGGCAGGCGAGCTTCTCATCGGGCACCATTTCGGGCGACCAGGAGCGGAAATTTTGGATGCGGCCGACTTTGACGCTCGGCTCGTGAATGTAGATCCAGTTGTCCGGAAACAGATCCGGCTTGTCGACGACGACTGCGACGGTGATGAAATCGCGGTAGCGAAGCCGGTTGGCGGCATCCAGGCACTTGGGCGCTTCTGCCAGTGAATGGATCAATTCTTTGATCGGCGCCGACGAAATGATGTGATTGGCGGTGTAGGTCGTCACTTTGCCCGCGCCGCTCTCGGCTGTAACGGTCCAAATCCCGCTCAACGCATCGTGCGAGAGCTTCGTCAGGCGCGTGTCCATGTGAATGATGCCGCCCTGCGCGCGTGTTTTGCGAGCAGCCGCGTCCCACATCATACCCGGTCCCTTGCGCGGATACTGGAACGTATCAATCAGCGTTTTGATGACTTCGCCATCGTGCGCTTTGGTGCCGTCGGTGAAGCCTTTCGGCTTGATCGAATTGCGCAAGGCGTGCGCCATGGCCGTCCAAAGGTCGAGACCTTTGATGCGCTGCGCAGCCCAGTCGGCCGAGATCTCATCGCAGCTCATGCCCCACACTTTTTCGGTGTAAGTCTTGAAGAAGATCGAGAACAACCGCTCACCGAACTGGTTGGCCACCCACTCATGGAAGGTATCTGGCTTTTCGTTCGGAAACGCCTGCTTGTACATGAACGACAAGACGCACATCGAGCTTTCGATGACGCCGAGATTGCCGAGCGCTTCGAACGCCTTTAGCGGGTACGAGTAATATTTGCCGTCATAGTAGATGCGCGACAGGCGCGGGCGCGAAATGAAATCCTGCGGTAGGATTTCTTTCCACAGATCGACCACTTCTTTCGATTTCGAAAAGAACCGGTGACCG
>JANMOL010000522.1:0-1599 GCA_031369245.1 Hyphomicrobium sp.
AAGCCATCGACATCGACGACAAAGCTCTCAGCCGCCACCGCCATATCGTCGAGGCCCGGGGCTTCCCAGCCCGTTGGCTCAGAGCTCTCGTTCGATGGCAGGCCGGGGCTCATCGGTTAAAATATCCTGGATTGAGGACCAACAAAGCGACCCTCGAAAATTTAAGACTACACTGATTCAGCCGGGGTGCGCGCTTACGCCTTGCCCGGGTCGTGCCGCATCAGACCGGTGAGCTGTAAAATAGCATCATCCGAATCGAACGGCGCGGATTGCCGCGTCACGGCCCAGGCGGCCGCGAATCGATCGAGTGCGCGGCCGCTGAGTTTGGGCACACCTTCGGCTGCCGCGCGCATCTCGGTCAGATCGCCGTTGCAGTGGAGCGCTACATCGGAGCCGGCGCGAATAACGTCCTCGGCCCGCATCCGCATCGAGCCCTTCAAGGCTTTCATGCTCAAATCGTCGCTCATGAGCAGGCCATCGAAGCCGATCTCGCCGCGCATGATGTCAGTCGTCACGCGCTTGGAGGTGCTGGCGGGAAAGGCCGGATCGAGGGCTGAAAAAACCACGTGCGCGGTCATCGCGGCCGGCAGATCCGACAGCGCCTTGAACGGCAGAAAATCAGTTTTCGACAGGACCGCATGAGTTGTTGTGACGACTGGCAGATCGAAGTGGCTGTCAGCAGTCGCCCGGCCGTGACCGGGAATATGCTTGATGACCGGCACCACGCCGCCGGCCATGTAGCCGTTGGCGACCGCACGCGCGAGGGCGATGATCTGATCGGGATCACGGCCATAGGCGCGATCGCCAATGACATCGTGCGCACCGGCCACCGGCACGTCGACGACCGGCGCGCAATTGGTGTTGATGCCGTAACCTTTGAGCTCTTCGGCAACCAGCCGCGCAATTTGAAATGCCGCCGTTTTGGCGGCAGCGGGATCGCGCTTGTAGAGCTCAGCATAGGCAGCGCCCGGCGGCAGATCGCGGGCGGCAGGCGGCTTTAAGCGCTGCACCCGCCCGCCTTCTTGATCGACCAAAACAAGCACCTCATCGCGGCCGATCGCCTCGCAGACATCCTCGACCAGCCGCTTGATGCGCTGCGGCTCCAGCACGTTGCGGTGGAACAGAATAACGCCGGCCGGTTTGACGTCTCGATAGAAGTCACGCTCAACCTTGCTGAGGACGCCGCCGGCGAGACCAGCGATCAGTGCCGCGGTCATGATGCGGGCCCCAAAAAGCAATCGGCCGGCGAACACGCGCCGGCCGGTGAAAGTGTTCGTTGCAGCGCTGCCGTCATCAGTACGACGTCACCCAGCAATCGCCATACCCTTGAGTTTTGAGCTGCGAGCACAGTGCGCTGGCCTGATCGCGCGAGCCGGGCGGTCCAACGACGAGGCGATGGTAAGCACCCTTAGCGCCGAGGTCCGCTTCTGCCACATCGGGCGTCTTGCCGCCGAGAACGCTGCCGTACTTCTGCTGCATGTCGGCAAAACGCTTGAGCGCATCGAGGCGGCTCGACGTGGAGCGCGGCACGGATGCCAGCACGGCGACAAAGCCGTTTGATCCGCTGCCGGTGGTGGCCACCGAATTCGATCCGGTTGC
>JANMOL010000544.1:0-4066 GCA_031369245.1 Hyphomicrobium sp.
GTGCGCCAGACAAGCCTGCTATTTTTCGGGCCGTTTTGCATCGTGCACCCCCGTTATTTTAGAAGTAGCGCTAGATATGCGCCTCATTGCCGATTCTCTTTTTTCACTCATCTCGTATCTGTTCAGACCATGACCGTTTGATGGCCTCGGCAATCGATTGGAAGAGCCGCTGGAATACAAATATCGATATTGAGCAAATGGCCAGACTTTCGCTGCTGTGAACGATTGCCGTGGCAGGCCGCCTTGCCGTCCGGCGTCTGAACGCTCAATAGAAACCCAGTCTTTGCAAGCTTTTTTGGCTTTTGGCACGACGCGATATAACCCATCATCGGGCACGGTTCATTTTTCGCGGCCATACCTTCAAATCGATTATTTCAAACCATTTCAGAAATGGCCGTATCAATAGTCTCATATTCTTCAATATGGCACGGCCATATGAAGGCCTATTTCGCGCCGTAAATAATCGATAACGCAGCAACTCCGCGCAGCGGTTGGGTACCGTTTGTGCGCGCGTTTGGCAGCGGGGATGCCGCTCTGAAATGGGCCGCTCTGAAATGCACTGGGGGACGAGGGGGAAGCGATGAAGAGTTTATCCGGCATGGGATTGCTTTCCTGTGCTTTGGCGAGCGCCATGCTGTTGCACACAGCGTTCCATAGTCAGAATGCCATCGCTGGGCCGAGCAGCGCGATTCCGAGCCAAGCGCTACAACCGCAAGCGGGTTTGATGCTTGCCCAGGCGGGCGGCAGCGATACGAAGGCGGTGCTCGAAGCGCTGGTCAAAGAGGACGAGGAAGGACGAGCCAAGGCTGCCCCAGCGTCTGGAAAGGCTGCGGCCGCAGCCGCCCAGTCTGGTGAAAAGTCTGATGTCCACAGCGCTAATGGCGTCGATGAGTCACTTTATCCAACCGCTGCGCAATGCGGCCAGTGCCATAAGCAGATCTACGACGAGTGGTCATCGTCGCAGCACGCCTATGCGTCGATCTCGCCGATGTTCCACAAGTTCGAACAGAAGTTTACCGAGCTGACCCAAGGGACGGTCGGGACGTTCTGCGTGCGCTGCCACCAGCAGGTCGGCACGCAGCTCGGCGAAGCGCGCGACGCGCCGCTTTGGAAACGCAGCCAGATTTCGCGCGAGGGCGTGAGCTGCATCACCTGCCACCGGGTCAAGGAGCAATACGGCAAGGTCAACGGCGAGCGCCGGGTCGAGCCGGGCAAGATCTACGAGCCGGTCTACGGCAGCGGCGAAAAGAGCGTCATCAAAGACGTGCTCGCCAACAAGGACACGTATTCCGTCAAAACCAGTTCGGATGGCCGTGGCAACGACATCCACAAAGGCATGATCACCAACGACCAGATCACCAAGTCAGAGTTCTGCGTCAGTTGCCACCAGGTGGCCGTCAACCTCGGGATCAAGCTGGAGATCGTCTGGGACCAGTATCGCGACAGCCCGGCACGCAAAGCCGGCGTCAGCTGCCAGGACTGCCACATGGGCAAAGTCCCCGGACAACCCAAAGGCTATGCGACCGCGCCGTCGGCGGTGGTCGGCGGCAAGGATATCAACCCGGGCCGCAAGCATGCCAATCACCGGTTTATCGGCCCGGGCTACTCGATCGCGCATCCCGGCATCTTTCCCCACAACCCGAAAGCCCAAGCCGTCAGCATCGAAGACTGGCTGCAGTTCGACTGGCGCGCCGGCTGGGGCACCACGGCATTCGAAGACAAGGTCGCCGACGGCAAGATCAAGGTCAAATTTCCCAAACGCTGGTCCGATGCGCTCGACCGTGAAGAGGCACGCCAGAGCCTTGATGAGAACATCGCCAAGCTCGATGAGCGTGACAAGATCAGAAAACAAGTCATGGAGAACTCGAGCGAGGTCGACGGCCCGCACGTCGAGGGTATCCCCGCAGTCGGCAGCGATCTGGCGTTCTCCTATACGATCAAGAACACCAATACCGGGCACAACTTGCCGTCCGGTTCGCTCGGCGCACAGCCGCAGCTGTGGGTCAACGTCGCGCTCGTCGATCCCGACGGCACCAACGTCTGGGAGTCTGGCTACGTCGACAGCAACGGCGACATGGCCGATCTGCACAGCCTTGATGTTGCGAGCGGTCGCATCAACACCGACCAAATGCTGGTGCACTTCCAGACCAAGTTCTTGACCACCAACGTCAAGGGCACGGATCGCGAGATGTATTTGCCGGTCAACTTCGACATCGATCCGCTGCCGCATTTGCGGCCGCCGGGCATCCCGACCAGCGTACTCAATCACCCGCCGCTGGTGCGCATGGAGAACCACTCGCTGGCGCCGCTGGCGGAGAAGGTGGCCAAGTATCAGGTGCCGGGCGGCCTCATCACGAAGCCCGGCAAGTACCAGCTGCTGTTCCGCATGCGCAGCCGCGCCGAGCCGATCTACTTCATGCGCTTCGTCGGCGCCACCAAAGCCATGGAGCAGAGCATGAACGAGCGGATCATGAACTTCCACACCTTCGCAGCGCAGATCGACGTCAAGGGCTAGGGCTCAAAACAGGGGGAGCTTGGGATTGGGGACGCGATAAGGAGGTCGAAGGCAGCAGGTCCCCAGCCTGATCAAAAGTCTGAACCACGACTTGGGGGAATAGCCGATGATTTATGCCGCAAATGGCAAACGATGTTTCTGCAGCCGGACGGCTGCTGGCGCTCGCGCACTGGCAACCGGGGGGTTGCTGGTCGCATCAGGGGCCGGTGCCGGCATCGCAACAGCTGGCGACAGTACCGACAAAGCCAGCAAAAACGAAACGGCGATCGAAAAGACGTTCCGTCCCGGTCCGGAATACAAAGAAAAATATAGTGCCGAGGAGCAAGCCGATATCTATGGCGCCAAGAGTGCGGTCGAAGCGCCGCGCCCGCTGCTTGAAATCGGCCGCGAGCAATACACCTCGGGGATCTACGACCAGAGCAGCACGGTCCTGGGTGAACTCAATCCGCTGCTGCCGGGGCTCGCTGTCTACGGCGACTGGCGCACCGCGGTCGCCTACAACAGGAACAACGGCAAGGATATTGCCCAGATCGCGACCCGGCTGAACATCGACGTCGACTTCAAGATCACCGGTACCGAACGGATCCACGCATTCTTCACGCCGATCCAGGACGGTGCCGCCAATTTCACCCGGCTGGAGTTCAGCGGCGGCAACGCCAACAATGATCTCACCAATGAATTCGACGCCGAGCCGCAGACGCTGTTTTTCGAAGGTGACGTTGGCTCGCTCTATTCCGGGTTCTCTGGTCAAGAAGCCAGTTTCGACTTGCCGTTCACCGTTGGCCTTTTCCCGCTGTTTTTACAGAACGGTATCTGGGCCAATGACGCGATCCTCGGCGGCGCGTTCAGTATCCCGGCGAAGAACTCGGCGGCGTTGGGTCTTGCCAACTTCGACACCACGGTCTTTGCCGCGTTCGACGATGTCGACAACGCCGGCCTGATCGCAGCAGACGGAAAAGCCGACAACAACATCGCCAATCTCTATGGCGTGACGACCTTCATCGACGCCTTCAGCGGCTATATCGAAGCTGGCTACGGTCTGATCCAGGGCCGCGACGAACAGGACGGCCGTTACGAACACTTCCTGACCGCGGCCTATACCCGGCGCTTTGCCAACACGCTTTCGAACTCGACCCGTGTGTTCGCCAACTTCGGCGATGAGAATGACAACGGCAAAGGCGGCGACGGCTTGGCCGTCCTTTCGGAGAACAGTCTTGTCACGTGGCTGCCGAGCACGCTGCTGCCCTATGCCAATTTCTTCGTTGGCTTCGGCGACCCCAAGCCGCTGGTGGACGGCAACGGCGCGGGCATCTTGAAAAACGTCGGCATCAACTTCGAGACCGACGCGCTGACCGGCTACCCGAAACTCGACGACACCGGCTCGAATGCCTGGGGCGGCGCGTTGGGTTTGCAATATCTGTTTAATCTGGATCAGCAGCTGGTCGTCGAGGTTGCCATGGTGCAGCCGTTCGAAGATGACGGCATCGGCGCCAAGGACGCGCAGTACGGCCTCGGCGTTCGCTATCAGATCCCCATCGACCGGGCCTGGCT
>JANMOL010000553.1:0-4350 GCA_031369245.1 Hyphomicrobium sp.
GCACCACCTGCCGTTCCAGCATGGCCAGCAATAACGCCTATCTCGATGTCGGCGGCATTGGCGGACAGGGCGCCGACGGCTCATTTGACTCAGGCACCCTGTATGGCCGCTTGATTGTGCCGTTGGGGACCATTCCCAACCGGCTGGATTGCAGCTCGCTGTACAACCTTGAGATCGAACGGCTGCGTAACGAACTGGAACTGGTCAAATCGGGCCTTGGCCAGGGCGGGCTGTCTGAAGCCCCTGTTGCCGGTCGAAAAGACAAAGCGTGGGCTGAAAATGGCTGGACCAGCAAAGGCGCCACGGCTGGAGCCTCGAAGGATGCCAGCGGCAAAGGCCAGTTTGCGGCGAGCTCTGCACCGGCGAAGAAAAGCCCGGCCGCGACCATGGTGCCGATGCACTTGCAGCCGCCCGGCTCGGTCAATCCGGCTGGCGACAAGCGGAACACCACGGCCGCCATACCGGCCGCAACGGACAGTGCCATCGAATACCTGCCGTGGTCGAAAGAGCCAGCGCAAGGGGCCCGCGTTCTCGTGTCGATCAGCGCGCCAAGACCGCCAAAAAACGACAACTTCTTCCGCGACTGACCGTCAGGCAATCGTTGGGTCCGGTCTAGTCCGGATAGCCGCGCGTCTGACGCAGGGCTTCGCCAAGCACCAGGGCGGCCGCGACCGCGATATTGAGCGAGCGCAGCCCGGCCCGCATCGGCACGCGCACGCGGGCATCGGCTGCGGCATGGACCGCCTCGGGCACGCCGGCGCTTTCGCGCCCTAGCATCAGCGTGTCGGTGGCTTCAAACGTAAAACCGGTATGCCGGGTGCTGCCATGCGAGGTCAGCAGGATTAACCGGCCCGGGTTTGCGGCGCGCGCGCCCGTGCGCGCAGCCATATAGGCTGCAAAGCTCTCGTGCCGGGTGATGTCGGCAAAATCCAGGTAGTCGAGGCCGGCGCGGCGCAGCGAGCGGTCGGTCATGTCAAAGCCGGTTGGGCCGATGACGTCGACTGGCACGTCGAGACAGGCCGCCAGCCGCAAAATGGTGCCGGTGTTCTGGGGAATGTCAGGCTGATAGAGGGCGAGGCGCATGGGGTGGCCCTTCGTTAGCCATTGGCAAAGCGGACGGCTAATCATACGTTGCCACGGTCATGCGCCAAATTGCCTCTTGGTTGCGGCTGTCGGCGACCTTGAGACGCTCTGCAAACGCTGCCAGAAGTGCGCTACCGGCGCGTGCTTTGACGCCGGACCTGAGGCACTGCAGCGCAAGAGTGGTCGATGCGCGCCCCTTAGCCCGTATCAAAAGGCAAAACGCGCTATAGATTGTCTAATCGGAGGCATCCGTGACAACTCACGTTGAAGACGAAAACCGCCGGGATTTTTTGGTGGTTGCGGGCAACGCTTTTGCGGCCGTGGGTGCCGCCTCGCTGATCTGGCCGTTTGTGCAGCAGATGAATCCAGACGCCAGCGCCAAAGCTTTGGCGTCGGTCGAGGTCGATCTGTCGCCGGTCAAGGAAGGTCAGGCCATCACGGCGATGTGGCGCGGCAAGCCGCTGTTCATTCGCAATCGCACCAAAGCGGAAATCGAGCAGGCCGAAAAGGTCCAGCCGGACGAGCTGCCTGACCCAACCGCCCGCAATGGCGGGATTAGCGGCGACGTGCCAGCAATCGACTCCAACCGCGTCAAGAAGGGTCACGAAAACTGGCTTGTTCTGGTCGGCATCTGCACGCATCTCGGCTGCATCCCCAAGGGTCAGGCGATGAACGACGCGCGCGGCGATTTCGGCGGCTGGTTCTGCCCGTGCCACGGTTCGCATTACGACACGTCCGGCCGTGTTCGCAAAGGTCCCGCACCTCGTAATCTAGATGTGCCTCCTTATGCGTTTATATCTGACAACAAGATCAAGATCGGCTGAGGAATATCGCTATGTCTGGTCACGCTTCAACCTATGAGCCAACCTCGCGCTGGGGCAAGTGGTGGGACGAGCGCCTGCCCATCGCAAGAATGATGCACGGCAGCTTTGTCGAGTTCCCGACCCCGCGCAATCTCAACTACCTGTGGACGTTCGGCGGCATCTTGATGTTCTGCCTCGTCGCCCAGATCGTCACTGGCATCGTGCTGGCGATGCACTATCAGCCGAGCGACGTGCAGGCCTTCAATTCGATCGAGCACATTCGCCGCGACGTCAACTACGGCTGGATGCTGCGCTCGATGCACGCGGTCGGTGCGTCGATGTTCTTCATCGCCGTGTTCATCCACATTTTCCGCGGGCTGTATTATGGCTCGTACAAGGCGCCGCGCGAGGTGCTTTGGATCCTCGGCGTCACTATTCTCCTGGTGATGATGGCAACGGCCTTCCTCGGTTATACCCTGCCATGGGGCCAGATGAGCTTTTGGGGCGTGACCGTTATTACCAACCTGTTCTCGGCCCTTGACACGATCTACGCTGGTCTCGGCACCGGCATCGTCGAATGGCTGTGGGGCGGATACGCGGTCTCGGGCGTGACGCTGAACCGGTTTTTCTCGCTGCACTATCTGCTGCCGTTCGTGCTGACGGGCATCGTCATTCTGCACGTCTGGGCGCTGCATGTCGCGGGCCAGAACAATCCGACCGGCCTCGATCTGAAAGAGGCGTCGGAATCGGTGCCGATGCATCCCTACGCAACCTCGAAGGACCTGGTCGGGCTGTTCGCGTTTTTGGTGGTGTTTGGCTGGTTCGTGTTCTTCCTGCCGGATTATCTTGGCCATGCCGACAATTACATCGAAGCCAATCCGCTGGTGACGCCGCCGCACATTGTGCCGGAATGGTACTTCCTGCCGTTCTACGCCATTCTGCGGGCGTTCACCGGGTCGTTCCTCGGTATCCCGCTCGGGTCGTATGCCAAACTGCTTGGCGTGCTGGCGATGTTCGGCTCGATCCTGATCCTGGCGTTTGCTCCGTGGCTCGACAGCTCGCGCGTGCGCTCGACGAAGTACCGGCCGCTATACCGGTGGTTCTTCTGGCTATTCGTGTTCACCTGTCTGGCGCTGGGTTATCTTGGCTCAAAGCCGGCCGAGGGCGTCTACACGACGTGGGCGCAGATTTTCACGGTGCTGTACTTCGCGCACTTCTTGATCGTCATGCCGGTCGTTGGTTTGCTCGAAACACCCAACAAGCTGCCGCGCTCGATCAGCGAAGCGGTGCTTGGTGAAGGCGGGTCTGCGAGTTTCGCAGGCGCTACCGCTGCGCCCGAAAAGCGTTGAGGCGCGAGGAGAAAGCTATGGATAAGCGTCTCATGACCATGCGTCTGAAGTCGGTTCTGGTGTCCGCTGTGAGCGCTGTCGCGCTGGCAGCTGCCGCCCACGCCGAGGGCGGTCACATTGAAATCGAACGTCAAGAGTGGTCGTTTTCAGGCATTCGCGGGCAATTCGACAAAGCGCAATTGCAGCGCGGATTTCAGGTCTACAAGGAAGTCTGTTCGGCCTGCCATGGCATGAAGCGGCTGTATTTCCGCAACCTGTCGCAGCCCGGCGGGCCAGAGTTTCCAGAAGAGGCCGTCAAGGCGCTGGCGGCCGAGTGGCCATACCAGATCACCGACGGCCCCAACGACGAAGGCAAGATGTTCGAGCGTCCGGCCAAGGCGTCGGATCCGATGAACGGCCCCTACAAGAACGAGAAGGAAGCGCGCGCGGCCCAGAACGGCGCGCTGCCGCCGGACCTGACGCTGATTGCCAAGGCGCGCGGTGTTGAACGCGATCCGAAGTGGTTTGTGCATCCGTTTTTGATGCTTGGCGACATCGCCAAGGGCTATCAGGAAGGCGGTGCGGATTATTCGCACGCTTTGCTGACCGGCTATGTCGATCCACCAGCCGGTGTCAAAGTCAACGACGGCATGTACTACAATAAATACTTCCCCGGCCAGCAGCTGGGCATGCCACCGCCGCTGAGCGATGGCGTGGTGACGTATCAGGACGGGACTGCGCCGACGCTTGAGAATTACGCCAGCGACGTTTCGGCGTTCTTGTCGTGGACGGCGGACCCGACACTCAATCAGCGCAAGCGGATTGGCTGGCAGGTGGTTCTGTATTTGCTGGTCACGACCGTGCTGCTGTATCTCGGCAAGAAGCTCATCTGGTCAAAAATCAAGCATTGATCCGGGATGGACCATCGCCATTAAAAAAGGCCCCGCGAGGGGCCTTTTCGTTGTGCGTTGTGTCGAGCGGCCGCGTTAGCTTTTGGCAAGCGCGGCGAGGTTGTTGACGACCGGCTCCAGCACCGGCGTGATCAGCGCACCGGCGCCTGGAACGCCAAGCGCCTTCTCAACCGCCGCGGTGATGCTTGGCAATGCGGCCGCAACCAGCGACGCAATCGGCTTCTT
>JANMOL010000565.1:0-3777 GCA_031369245.1 Hyphomicrobium sp.
CACCGAAGTCAAAATCGACGGCGACGACCTGCTGATCATGAAGGAAAGCGACATCCTCGGCGTGCTCGAAGGCACCGCTGCCAAGGCCAAGGCCGCTTAAATTCACGTCACCCCGTTCGCCAAAAAACTGCAGCCCCATTAGGAGTAGCCACACATGGCTTCTAAAGACGTCAAATTCGGACAAGATGCCCGCGAGCGTGTGCTGCGCGGCGTCGATATCCTCGCCAACGCCGTCAAAGTGACGCTCGGTCCGAAAGGCCGCAACGTCGTCATTGAAAAATCGTTCGGCGCACCGCGCATCACCAAGGACGGCGTCACCGTCGCCAAGGAAATCGAACTCGAAGACAAGTTCGAGAACATGGGCGCCCAGATGCTCAAAGAGGTTGCCTCCAAAACGGCTGACCTCGCGGGCGATGGCACCACCACGGCCACGGTTTTGGCCCAGGCCATCGTGCGCGAAGGCGCCAAGTCGGTTGCAGCCGGCGCCAACCCGATGGATCTGAAGCGCGGCATCGATATGGCTGTTGCAGCCGTCGTCGCGCATTTGAAGACGATGTCGAACCCGATCAAGTCGAATGACGAGATCGCTCAGGTCGGCACGATCTCAGCCAACGGCGACAAGGTCGTGGGCGACATGATCGCCAAGGCGATGAAGAAAGTCGGCGCTGAAGGCGTCATCACGGTCGAAGAATCCAAGACCCTCGATTTCGAACTCGATGTCGTTGAAGGCATGCAGTTCGATCGCGGCTATCTCTCGCCGTACTTCGTGACCAACGCTGAAAAGATGAGCGTTGAACTCGAAAGCCCCTACATTCTGATCCACGAGAAGAAGCTGTCGGGTCTGCAGGCCATGCTGCCGGTGCTCGAAGCGGTCGTGCAGTCGGGCAAGCCGCTGCTGATCATCGCTGAGGATTTCGAAGGCGAAGCGCTTGCGACCCTGGTCGTCAACAAGCTGCGCGGCGGCCTCAAGGTTGCAGCCGTCAAGGCTCCAGGCTTCGGTGATCGCCGCAAAGCGATGCTCGAAGATATCGCCATCCTGACCGGCGGCACGGTTATCTCGGAAGATCTCGGCATTAAGCTCGAGACCGTCACGCTCGCCATGCTCGGCCGCGCCAAGAAGGTGCAGATCGACAAGGAAAACACCACCGTCATCGATGGCGTCGGCAAGAAGGCCGAGATCGAAGGCCGGGTGAAGCAGATCAAGGCGCAGATCGAGGAAACCACCTCGGACTACGATCGCGAGAAGCTTCAAGAGCGTTTGGCCAAGCTTGCCGGCGGCGTTGCCGTCATCAAGGTCGGCGGCGCGACCGAAGTGGAAGTCAAGGAACGCAAGGACCGCGTCGACGACGCGCTGCACGCAACGCGGGCAGCCGTTGAAGAAGGCGTTGTGCCCGGCGGCGGCGTCGCGCTGCTGCGCTCGATCAAGGCGCTCGACAATCTCAAGTCGGATAACGAAGATCAGAAGGTCGGGATCACGATCGTCCGCAAGGCCTTGCAGACGCCGGCCCGCCAGATCTTCACCAACTCGGGTGAAGATGGCTCGGTTATCGTCGGCAAGATTCTCGAGAATAAGAAGGACGCCTACGGCTACAACGCCCAGAGCCATGAGTACGGCGATCTCGTCCAGCAGGGCGTCATCGATCCGACCAAGGTTGTGCGCTGCGCGCTGCAGGATGCAGCCTCGGTTGCAGGCCTTCTGATCACGACGGAAGCCATGATTGCCGATCTGCCGAAGAAAGACTCCGGTCACGCCCACGGCGGCGGTGGCGGCGGCGGTATGGGTGGAATGGGCGGTATGGACTTCTAAGAAAGAGCCGGGCCACCCATACGTTATTCTGCTGAAGCACGGGCAAGCCCGGCTTCAGTGGTGGCATCGACGGCATGGACTTCTAGAGTTCACTCAACCAGCACTCAAAAAATATAAGGCCGCTGCGGGCAACCGCGGCGGCCTTTTTCGTTATCCAGCCAGCCAGCCAGCGACGGCGGCGTCTGCTTGCGCGCGCTAAGTTATAGTGGCGGCGGCGGCGGCGGCGGAGGTGGTGGCGGTGGTGGGGGAGGCGTGGCCGCCGGGGCGACGACGACCGGCGGCGTAACGCCGCTGCGATTGTGCGAGGTGATGAGCGCGATGGCGCCGCCAGCGATCGCCGCGCCGGCCAGAATACAGACCCACTGCTGGGTGTCATTTTGCTGACAGTACGGTTGCGGCCCGGCATCCGTCGCGCCCATCCGCGCGCTGCGCAGTTCAACGCCGTTGATGCTGCCAATCGATGAGCACGCGGTCAGCGATAGACAGCTGACAATCGCGAGTGCCCGCTTCATTGGTTTCATTGTTATGCCCCCGGCGCGTCGCGACTCGACATGGCGTATGTGGGGAGCATAACCATCGCGCCGGCGCGCGCCGTTGCTCAAGTGCAACGACTGACGAAACGCGCATCAATGGCGGCAGCGCCTATTCAAATGCGTGGCAAAGAATTGCCGTTGGCAAGGATGCCTTCGATCAACGTCGCAACCTTGTTGTGCATCTCGGCTCTGGTGGCATGACCGCTGGCCTCGCGGTGCGCCGAGGCTGCGTCTTTCAGGACGTTGCGCGCGTCCGTCTGGCTCATGATTTTCAGCTCGTGCAAGGCGAGCAGCATTGATTCGCAGATGGAAAGTGCTGCGTGTCCCTCGATGCTGACTTCTCGTTGATCTGTCACTTCACTTCACTTTCATGCGAGAAAAAGGCGGGCGTTAACCGCGTACTTCGGTTCGTTGCTCGCCATTGTCGAGCCAAGCGTCGCGCACCGACCATGGATGGGAACCGCCACAATGCGGGCAGTGTGCGTTCGAGCTTCCGTCTGGCAACCTTTCGAGGGTGTCGGTATCGGCGAGGATGCCGGTTGCAACGTCTTTGCCGGTTGCCGGACAAGTGATCATGATTTTGTGCATGATAACGTACTCAACTCTAAAGTGTTCCTGCTCGCGCGACGCTACCGCTTAAACCGCGGGCTGGCACTGATCTGCATTAGCCAACACAGTGTCTTGGAAATGCTAGGAATTAAGGGTCACAGTGCTGACCAAGTCAACCTCAGTGAAATTTGGTGACGATGCCAGACGCCAAACACACCAGTGCTCTGACCAAAAAGCTGACGGCCTTCATTGCTTTGTCTGCCGACGAACTGCGCCTGCTCGCTGAGCTTCAGTCGAAATCGTTTGCCGTCGCCAGCGGCAAGGAAATCACCGAGGAAGGTCAGACAGGCCATAAAGCCTACGTTCTCCAGAACGGCTGGGCTCAAACCTACAAGGTCATGCCGGATGGCGGCCGGCAAATCATCGGCTTTCCAATACCCGGCGATTGCGTCGGCCTGCGCAGCGTTTTGCTGTGGACGTCGGATCACTCGTTTTCCGCGCTGACCGATGCCGTCGTCAGCGCCGTGCCTGCGGACCTTTTCCTGCAACTGTTGAATGACCACCCCCGTCTCGGGGCGGCGTTCTTGTGGGCCGCCTCCAGGGATGAGGCGATGGTTGTCGAACATCTCGTCAACATTGGCCGCAGAAATGCGCTCGAACGCATGGCACACTTTTTCATGGAACTTGCCGAACGGCTGATGCTTGTCGGGCTGGCGACCGAGACCGAGTTCAAATGCCCGCTCAACCAGTATGTGATCGCCGACGCCCTGGGGCTGAGCGCTATTCACGTCAACCGCGTTCTGCGTGAGCTGCGAGAGCGCAACTTGCTCACCGTTCAAACGGGCAAGGTCATCATCCACGATGTCGTGGCACTCAAAGAACTGGCTG
>JANMOL010000050.1:0-11038 GCA_031369245.1 Hyphomicrobium sp.
GTTCGGTACCCCGCCGCTGGTCGTACTCGACGAACCAAACTCGAACCTCGACCGTCCCGGCGATGAAGCGCTGTCGGCCGCCATCGACGGCATGCGGTCACGTGGCCAAACGATTGTTTTGGTTTCGCACCGCGTGCAGGCTATCGGCAAAGCCGATCTGTTGCTGTTTCTCGAAAAAGGCCAGCAGCGCGCCTTTGGTCCGCGCAATGAAGTGATGAAGCTATTCCAGGGATCGGCGCCGCAGCGCGGCGGCCAGCGGCCGGGTGCCGTCGCCAGCCCCGTCGAGGAACGCCGAGCCACGAGCCGGGCGGCAGACCCGGCAGCCGAAACACCGTCGGCCACAGAGCCAAGCGAGGCTGAACTGCGCCCAGCGGGGAGTGACCGCGCATGAAGTTGCTCTCGTACCTGCCGGGCCTCTCAGAGCCCATCGTCGCCAACAGCGACTGGCATGCAACCGACCCGTGGGTACAGTTTGGCATGCGCACGGTTGTTCTGCTGTGCGGCGGGATGATTGCCGGGTCATTACTGTTTTCTGTTTCAGGCGCTGTCGTGACCTCGGGCATTGTCGCCGTCGACGGCGACTACAAGACCATCCAGCATCTCGAAGGCGGGATCGTCTCGAAAATTCTGGTGCGTAACGGCGACCGGGTCAAAAACGGTCAGGTCCTGATCCGCATGGATGACACGCAAACGCGCGCCTCGATGGCGGCGGTGACATCGCGTGTGACAGAACTTTCCGTTCAGGAAGCCCGCCTGACCGCCGAGCGTGATCGCAAAGACCATTTCGAAATACCAGCGCTGTCCGACGCAGCAAGCGAAGAGAGCGTCAAGATCATCGCCGCGCAAAAAGCCCTGTTTGACGCGCGGCGCACGGCTTATCTTGGACAGCAGAAAGTCTTGTCGCAAAAGCTGACCCAGGGCGCCAGCGACCTCGCCGGAACCGCCAGCATGCTGGCCGCCCGCATCAAGGAACGCGATTTGAACGAGCGCGAGCTCGCGACGGTGTCGCCGCTGTTTGAGAAGGGCTTCGTCAACCAGCAGCGCATCGGACCGTTGCAGCGCGAAGCCGCCCGCATCGGCGGTGAACTCGGCAATCTCAAAGCCGAGATGGTGAAACTCAAATCCGCTGGCACGGAAACGGAGGCCCGGCTGGCCCAGACCGACAAGGAATATACCCAGCAGGCGGCTGAAGATTTGCAAAAAGTGCAGGCTCAGCTGGCCGAGCAGACGGAAGCCCGCAAAGCGGCAGCCGACAAACTTGCGCGCGCCGAAGTCAGGGCGCCTGCGGCCGGCCTCGTGCACGCCATCATGGTCCACACCGAAGGCGGCGTCGTCCCGCCCGGCAGCACTTTGCTGCAGATTGTGCCGGAAGGCCGCGAACTGATCATAGAAGCCAAGATCACGCCGCACGATATCGTCAGCGTGCACCCGGGCCAGATCGCGACCGTTCGCTTCTCATCGTTCGACGCGCACTCAACGCCGCGCTTGGCGGGCCGCGTCCGCAAAGTGTCTGCTGCCGAGATCACCGACAACGAGGGTAAAGCCTACTTCACGACCCAGGTCGAAGTGCCCGCCAACGAACTCTTGAAACTCGATCGAACGCAGCATCTGATCCCGGGCATGCCGGCTGAAGTGTTTCTCGAAACGCAATCGCGCTCGATACTGTCTTATTTCTTGAAGCCGCTGACCGACATGATGGCGCGGACATTTCGCGAACGCTAAGGCTGGCCGCGAACGCTAAGCTGGCCGCGCATCAATAGGCGTTGTAGCTAGCTTTGCGCGATACGACCGTCAAAAAGACGATGTAAAGATCAAACGCAATCGACCAATTGTCGATGTAGTACAGATCGTGATCGACCCGCTGGCTCATGGCTTCGTCGGTGTTGGTCGCGCCGCGGAAGCCGTTGACTTGTGCCCACCCGGTAATGCCAGGCTTCATATTGAGACGGCGCGGATAGAGCGCAATGCGGCGCTCAAAAAACCGGTCGTGGGCAACCGCGTGCGGGCGCGGGCCAACGAGTGACATCTCACCCAGCAGCACATTGAACAGCTGCGGCAGCTCATCAAGTGAATATTTCCGCAGCAGCCGGCCGATCGGCGTCACGCGCAGATCGTTGGCGGTCGCCTGCTGAATAATGTCGCCATCGTCCAGCGTCGTCATCGTGCGGAACTTCCAAATGGCAAATTCTTCGAGGTTGTAGCCACGGCGGCGCTGGCGGAAGAACACCGGACCTGAACGATCGGCCTTGATGACGGCTGCAATCAGCGCGAACAGTGGCGCGAGCAAAACCAGCGCCAAGCCAGCGGCCAGAATATCAAAGGTCCGCTTGCTCAACGCTTCGAAGGTGCCGAGCGGCTCGCGCGTCAATGACAGTGTCGTGGCGCGTCCAAAGCGGGCGACGCGGGCGTCCTTGAAGCGGGTCAGTAAGCCGCCCGTACCCAGATGGATCGCGACCGGCAGCAGGCTGAAAGCGCTGATGCAGCGTTCGATGAAGCCAGGGCTTGAGAGCGAACCAGAAATGACAACGTCCTCAATGCCGAGCGCACGCGCGTTGCCGACGGCAGCATCGAGCCAGTCCGATGTGTCGTGATGCTCCGACAGTTCCTCGGGGATGACCACCCGGGCGGCGACGCACACGCTGGCAGCGCCATCGGCAATATCGCGATCGAGGCGGGCTACCTCTTCCGCCGTCCCAACCAGCATCAATCGGCGGCGGCGAACAACGCCGCGCGCAATCAGTCCGCCAAGGCTGCGATGCAGCAAGGCATTGAGAGCGACCGCCGCGATCAAGCCGGTGATGTAAAACAGCAGCAGCCAGCCGCGCGAAAATACCGCCGTGCTCTTGGTCAGGAACCCGATGACCGCGAGACCAACGAAGGCCAAATTCCAAACGACGAACAGACGGGCGTTGCTGCGCCGCCCTTCCATCAAGTTGTCGACGCCATATTCGTCGC
Source organism: Hyphomicrobium sp. (assembly GCA_031369245.1). Classification (GTDB taxonomy): domain Bacteria; phylum Pseudomonadota; class Alphaproteobacteria; order Rhizobiales; family Hyphomicrobiaceae; genus Hyphomicrobium_B. The sequence continues at coordinate 2,956 of JANMOL010000050.1, forward strand.
GGATCAGAAATGACAAGCCATAGGCAAGACCCGTGAGCCCGCCGACGCTGGCGTAAAGCTCAACGGCGCCGGGCGCCCCGTAGACCGCGAAGTGATAAGCGAGCCCGGTCGATATGGCGATGCCGACGATGACGGTCAACTCGAACACGAAGGCGGCCGCTGCAAACGCAGCGCTTGAAAGCGCAAAGCGCGAATGGCCGCGCACGCTATGTCCGGAAATGTCACCAACGCGACTAAACACGCACTTTGATCCCGCTCTCGAAGTCGACCCAGTCCGGCTACGGAGTATGTCTTTGGTACCTAACCGATTGTATTGTTCGTGTATGTGCGGAACTTCGTGGTCAGTTAAAACTGCCGCTGGCCGATAACAGTCTTGCAGGAAGCGCATGACGCGTAGGCTACGATTTACGCGGCAAATCGTTTCACGGACCCCTTACAAATAGTCCGCTGCGGATGCCTGGCGGAGGCTGACGGCAGCAAGTCAGGATTGAAGCATAGCCTTTGGGCATAGGGCTTGCACCCCAGCACAAGGTCTGGGGCCGGGCGTGTCGTGGCCCCGCGGTTGAGCCGCATGCGGAGTCAAATCCGTACTAGTGTGACACGTAGTGAGATCAAAATGGTACAGTTGGCTCCGCGACTTAGCTATCAAGCTCTTGGCGGTGCGCCGTACCGGGAGCCTAGAGCGCAGATCATGCCCATTCGATCACAGATTGTCCCGCTGACAAGCTCCGCCCTGCGGCGCGGCCTGGGCGAAACGGATATGTCTGGCCTGTTGCAGATCCTGCGCCGCAATCTCTGGAAAATACTGGCCGCAACTCTGATTTCTCTTGTGCTGGCGCTCGGTTACCTGGCGCTGGCGACGCCGCAATATACCGCCACCGCGTCGCTGTTCGTCGATCCCCGGACCCGCAAAGTGGTCTCGGAAGAGATCGTGCAGGGGGGATTTGGCTCAGACTTAGCGCTGATCGAAAGCCAAGTCGCGATCATCACGTCGGACGCTGTTTTGAAGCGCGTCGTCGACAAACTGAAGTTGACGTCCGATGCGGAATATGTCCCCCCAGCTGGCCGCGGACTGGGATCGAAAATCAAGGCCTTGCTCAATATTGCGCCGACGAAGCCGGATCCGACGACGCAGGCGCTGACTACGCTGGCCCAGTCGATCAAGGTCAAGCGGGCGCAAAAAACCTATGTCGTCGATGTCGAGGTCTCAGCCTCCTCGGGCGTCAAGGCCGCGCTGGTTGCCGAGGCCGTGATCGAGGCCTATCTCGCCGACCAGACGGCTGCCAAATCAGCTGAAGCCAAGCGCGCCAATGCCCTGATCGATGCCCGCCTCGGCGAGTTGCGCGAGCAGGTGCGGCTTGCTGAAACGCGCTCTGATGAATTCAAGAAGGCCAACAAGATCCTGACGTCTGAGGGCGGTGTCGTCAACGAACAGCAGTTGAGCAAAATCAACAGCGAGCTCATCACCGCCCGTGCTGTCGCCGCCGAAAGCAAGGCCCGTCAGGAGCAGATCCAGGCTGTCTTGAAATCGGGTGCCGGTCCCGATGTTCTGCCCGACGCAATCCGCTCGGGGCTGATCCAGAAGCTGCGCGAGCAATATGCCCAAGTCGCGCGCCGCGAAGCCTCGCTGGCGTCTCAGCTGCAACCGCGCCACCCCGTCCTGGTCGATGTTCGTTCGCAGCTGGCCGAAGTCAAAGCGCAGATCAATGCCGAGTTGAAGCGGATCGCGGCCGCATCCGGCGGCGACTTTCAGATTGCCGCCAGCCGCGAAAAAGATATTTCAGCGCAGCTTGAGCGCGCCAAAGAAGATGTCACCCGGTCGAACACCGCGCAAATTAAGTTGCGCGAACTCGAGCAGGAAGCCAACGCCAGCCGTGAGCTGCTGAAGCTGTTCTTGGCGCGCTCGAAGGAGACCCAGGAGCAGCAAAACATTTCGACGCCCGATGCCCGTGTCATTACGCCGCCGTCGGTGCCGGCCAGGCCGTCGAAGCCGATGCCGTGGCTGATCATCAGTCTTGGCCTGCTGAGCGGTCTTGGCCTTGGGCTCGCGTCAGCGCTGCTGTCCGATCATTTCGATGACAGCGTTCGGACGGCCTCTGATCTGACGGACCAGACCGGCCTGACTTCGATCTCGCTGATTCCCACCTTGGCGGCGGGCAGCGGGTTCAAGGCCCGTCCGCGCCGCAGTGATAGCGATAGTGATCACATTGAGGCCGCGCAGTTCAGCGACCTGATGGCAGCCATCGCCGATACCAAGGGGCAAACGGACGCCGTTTACCGGCAGGCCGTACTGCGGCTGCTGAGCAAGATCAAATCACACCAGCGTCCAGGCCGACCGCACATCGTCATGATGGTTTCGCCGGTCACCGGGCTTGGCAATTCAGCGACGACGCTGGCAGTCGCCTATGCGGCGGCACTCGCGGGCGAACGCGTGCTGCTCATCGATGCAACTTCATCCAACCCCGAACTGTCGATGATCTTTGCCACCTCGCTGAAGCCAGCCAGCGTGGTCGTGCTCGACAGCAAGGATCACTTGAATCAGATTACGACCCGTGACATGCGCTCGGGCCTGGCGTTTTTGCCGATTGCGCTGGCCGATTTGCGGACGCTGAAAAATCAGCAGCGCCGCCGTCTGGTGGCGGGAATCAACGGCATCAGTCAGAGCTACGATCTGGTCTTCATCGATGCCGGCGCTATTTTGCAAGACGAAGCCGGCACGAGCCTGTTGCCAGCCGCCGATCAGATCCTGATCGTCGGGCGCGCGGGCCATACCAATCGGGCTGAGATCGACCAGATGCTGGAAGTTCTCGAACAAGCCCGCGACCGGATTTCGGGCGGCGTCTTGACGATGGCAAGTCCGAGCGCGACGTAACGCGTCCCCATTTCCCGGGCTCCAGCCCGGCGCGAAGGCTACAGGCTATGTCAACCCGGACCGATGGCTATGCGCACTTTCCGCCCGACGGCCGCCTGATCGGGCTCGGGCTGGCGCTCGTCGCCATCCTGTTTTTAACGATTTCGCCGCTGGCGCTGCTGGCGTTCGGCTTCAACTATGACGAAAGCGGCGGCGGGGTTCTGGAAAAAATCCACCCCGGTACGATCGTCGCGTTGGGGCTGCTGGCCATAGCCAGCCTCTCTCAACGCAATCCGCTGAGTGCACTGGCTTCTGCCGCCGCGAGCTATCCTGGCACGGCACTCTTTGTGGTCCTGATCGCACTGATGATCATCTATTCGATGCAGGTGGTCGGGCTGCCGTTCACCTCTTTTTTCGATACGTTTCTCGCACCAGTCGTGGTGTTTTTTCTATTCAAGGATATGCGCGAGGGCCGCGCTATTCGCTTTGTCTGGCTGATCCATACGCTGCTCATTTCGAACGCTCTCGTGGGCCTGTTCGAGTTTGGGACGGGGGTGCGGATCACGCCGCTGGTCGCGAGCGGCCTCGTCATCGAGGATGATTGGCGTTCGACGGCGCTGCTGGGTCATCCGCTCGCCAATGCCAGCTTGACCGGCGCTTATCTGCTGGCACTCGCGCTCGGTGCAGCGCGCGACCTGCCGCGCGTGCTGGCCGTCGGCGGGTTTGTGATTAGTAGCGCGGGCATGGTCGTGTTTGGCGGCCGGGCATCGACCGTGATCCTGCTGGTGATGCTGGCGGCACTCGTCGCCGCGCGCGGCTATGACGTGTTTAAAGGACATCCATTCAACACGCGCGCAATCCTTGCAGCCCTGCTCGCAGTTCCGGTCGTGGCGATCGCCGTTATGGGGCTCGAAGAAGCCGGCTTTTTCGATCAATTCATCGAGCGGTTTTTTGACGACCGTGGCAGCGCCGATACCCGCATCGAGATGTTCGAGTTGTTCAAGCATTTGTCTTGGTTTGAACTGTTGCTGGCGCCCGATGCGGCCCAGCTCACGACGTTGAAGCGCATTTACGGCCTTGATTTCGGCATCGAGAGTTTTTGGGTGTCGTTTGTGCTGAATTACGGGCTGATCCCGGGACTGGTATTTTTTGCAGGCCTGTTCATGTTCTGCCGCGACATCGTCCGGTCGGTCCGGCCGGGCGGCGGATGGGTGCTGGTGTTCTTCTTCATCGTTGCATCAACTTCGGTCAGCTTGTCGGCCAAGACCCCGCTGTTTGCCGTTTTAATCCTGCTGCTGCTGGTGCTGTTGCGCCGCTCGGCCAGTGACACGCAGGCAGCCGCAACGGCCGCGCTGCGACATCAGCGCCGGCAGCGCCCGCGCGCGAGCGGCTTGCGCGGGCGTTCGAGCATTTCACAGGCTTAACAGCCGTGCTGGACCCAAAGCACCCGCCATAAGGCATGGTTGTTGCAGGATCTTTCCTCGAGGGACGGGGTCTGGAAGCAGCGCTTGGACGCGACGCATCCGGGCCAAGCCCTCACCCAAACCAGACGCGTCAGAGCATGACAGTTATGCACTGATCCGCGAAAAGTCCGTTGGGTTTATGGCAATTTGCGTCTAAATAGGGCGCGGTTCGAAGGCGGGCGGTCCGCGCGTGTTCGGACTTAGTGCGAGTGAGTACTGGTATGGCGTCTAAGACACGATCTCTTCTCGCGACCATCGACGGCTGGGGCATCACCACCGCCACGCTTGAGTCGGCTCTGCACGACATCGTTTTGGCCGCCAAGGCTGGCCGGGCGTTTACTGTCGTCACCATGAACCTCGACCATCTCGTCAAGCTGCGCCGCAGCAGTGCCTTCCGCAACGCCTATCAGAACGCTGACATCGTGACCGCCGATGGCGCGCCGGTCGCCTGGCTCGCACGCTTTCAAAACGCCGCGATCCGGCGCACCACGGGTGCCGATTTGCTGCTGCCCTTGGCAGACACGGCAGCCCAAGCCCGCTTGCCGGTATTTTTGTTTGGGACTTCAGCTGACGTCATGGCGCGTGCGGGGCGCGAACTTGGCCACCACACCGACGGCCTGCTCGATATTGCTGGAACGCTGGCGCCGTCACGCGATTTCGACCCTGAAGGTCCCGAGGCCGACGACGCCATCGCGACGATCAAGCGCTCGGGTGCGAAGTTGTGCTTTGTTGCGCTCGGGGCGCCCAAGCAGGAAATTTTTGCCGAACGCGCCAACGCGGCCGGCCTCGCCTGCGGGATGGTGTGCATTGGCGCCGCGCTCGACTTTATCGCTGGCGAGCAAGTCCGCGCACCTGTCGCCTTGCGCAATAACGGCCTCGAATGGCTGTGGCGGCTTGCAACCAGCCCGCGGCGGCTAGGGCGGCGGTATGCCGAGTGTGCCCTGGTGCTTGCCGACCTGACGATCCTTGCACCCTTGCGCCAGCGTCTCGGACGCGCGCGGGCCTGATGTTCACCGCACGCCGCTAGCGGCACGCTTTCCAAGATCAACCGCCGGCACGGCTTTGCATGACCGTGCCGCCGCCTCAGAGGTCGCCGATGTCATCGAAGTTGCTTTTTTATACCCACGGCCTGGTTGATGGCGGCGGCGAACGGCTGTGGTCGTGCTTGGCGTCGGCCATGAAGGCCCGCGGCCATGATGTCATTTTCGTCCAGGACTTCGAGGCCGATGAAAACCGCTCAAACCTGGATGCCAGCATCCCGGTCTATACGCTCGGCCGCAATAACCTGCGGGCCGTCAAGCAGCTGGCGGACGTACTGCACCAAGAAAAGCCAGACGTTGCGCTCTCGGCCATTGGCGGTAGCAACACCAAGCTGATGCTGGCGAAGGCTTTAGCGCGCTCGCCGGTCAAAACCGTCATCACGTACCACGGCTTCCAGGAATGGCGCACCGGGCTGCTGAGCGGCATCACGTATCTCGGACTGCCGGTGCTCAGCGCCTATGCCGACAGCACGGTCGCCGTTTCGAATGGCCTGCGCGAACAACTGGTCAAGCGCTGGCATTCCAAACCGTCAAAGACCACCTGCATCCACAATCCGGTATTTTTTCCAGCCAGCGCGCGCGTGCCAAGCGAAGCCGAATTGAAGGCACGCCCCGACACGCTGCTCGCGGTTGGCCGGTTTGTTTTGGAGAAAGATTTCATCACGCTGGTGCGGGCGTTTGCCCGTCTCAATCGCCCCAATGCCAACCTCGTCATCCTCGGCAAAGGGCCCGACGAGGCCAAAATCAAAGCCGAGATCAAGCGGCTTGGCATCGGCGATCGCGTGTCCCTGCCGGGTTACAGCAAAGAGCCCTGGGCCTATTACGCCAGCGCCAAATGCTTCGTGATGTCGTCCAATTCCGAACCGTTCGGCAATGTCATCGTCGAGGCCATGGCGCACGGCCTGCCGGTGGTATCGACCGCCTGCTCGGGTCCGCAAGAAATTCTGCTGCACGGCGAGCATGGCCGCATCGTGGCTGTCGGCAATCCGCTGCAACTTGCGCACGCCATGGCGGCAGCCCTCGACAATCCGGGCGACCCGGCTTTGCGCCGCAAGCGCGCCGATGATTTCAGCTTCGATGTGCGCGTTCCAGCCTACGAGGCGCTGATCCAGCAAATCCTGAGCGGCGAGACTGCACGGCCGAATAGCGCCGTCGTGCACAGCCTTGTTGAACGCCGCCAAAAGCGCCCGGCCGCCTGAGCCCATCATGGCAACGCGCCCCACGAGGACAACGCCGGTGCGGGTCTACCTCGATCTGACGCATCTGGGGCGGCATGTCACCGGCATCGAGCGGGTGTCGATCGAGCAATTCGAAAAGGTTGCCTTCGACGGCGTGCAGCTGGTGCCGGTGCGATCACGTGGTGTTGCCTCGATGATTTTCCGCCAGCAGGTTTTTCTACCGCTGTTGGCGCTGCTTCATCCGCGCGCGATGTTTGTGTTTCCAGGGTTCCCGCCCTCGCCGCTGTTCAGCCTGATCCGCGAACGGGTATTCATGTATGTCCATGACACGTTCCTGATCACCCGGACCGCTGATCTCAGCACCAAGGCGCGGCTTTACATGGCGCCGCCGTTTCGCCTCGCTGTTGGTCGCTTGAAGCATTTCCTGGTCAATTCGGAAAAAACCCGCACGGACTTGGCGGTCCACGCCGCCCGCGATGCCAGCATCACGTTGTACCGCCCGGCCGTCGCCAACCACTTTGCGCTTGAGGCCGGTTTGCGATCATCGCGGGCCGAGGCACCGCGTCCGCTGCGGCTCGTCAGCCTCGGCACGGTCGAACCGCGCAAGAATTACGCTGCAGCGCTGGCCATCATCGTGGCGCTGGCAAAAATGCGCAGCGGCGGGATCGAACTCCACATTATCGGCCGCACGGGCTGGGGCGACGATGCAGCGCTGATCGCGGCGCACCCAGCCGTCACCGTCCATGGCTACTTGGACGGCCCAGACGTCAAACGCGTCGTCGAAAACGCCGACATCTACCTGTGCACCTCGCACGATGAGGGGCTCGGATTGCCGCTGCTCGAGGCACAATTTGCAGGACTTCCGGTCGTGGCACCGAACCAGCCAGTCTTCCGTGAAGTGCTTGGCCAGTCCGGCACCTTCATTGACAGCGCCGCCCCGGACGATGCCGCCGCCCGCATTCTCTCCGTGATCTCAAAGCCCGGCTGGCGCGCCGCGCACGCCATTGCGGCCACCGCGAACGTCGCCGCCTGGAATGCGCGCGCGGCCCAGGATTTCACCATCGCCAAGTTGATGTTTGCAACGCGCTCCGGGATGAGCGAACGTGACGCGCCCATGACCGTGCGATCGCCATGAACCCTATCCGTCAGCGCTGCGTCTCGCGCCGCGCGGTCAGTGCTGGTTTAGCCAGTACGCTTGCCGCCGTTGCCGCGCCGGCGGTCCCTGTACGCGCTCAGGACAGCTCGAGCGGGCTTGGCACGCTGGCGGCTGAAAAGGGGTTACTGTTTGGCGCCTCGTTCGCAGTCCACGAACTCGACCGGCCAGCGGGGGCACGCTACGCTGAAATCTACGAGCGCGAAGCCCGCATCCTGACCAGCGAACTTGAGTTCAAGATGTCAGCGCTGCGCCCCGCCGCCGATGTTTTGCGGTTTGATGCAGCCGACCGGCTCGTCGATTTCGCGCTTCACCGCGAAATGAAAGTCCGCGGCCACACCCTCATTTGGAACGATGATCTGCCCGACTGGATCAAGCGCCTTTCGGGCAGCGAAGCC
>JANMOL010000051.1:0-1791 GCA_031369245.1 Hyphomicrobium sp.
GACGACGGTTTCTTGACCAAATTTTTTGGAGCCGCTGTCTTCGGGGCCTAGCTCTCTAGCAGCCGCGGCAGCAACCAGGCTCTCGATCGTTGGCTCGGCCTGCTGCGAGCTGTCGCCAGACGTCATATCGGACGCCGTTGCGGCCGGCGCCTGCGCCAAGCGATTGGCAATCTGTCCGGCGCTGGCTTCTTCTGTATCCAGCGCGGCGCTCGGGCCTTCTTCCGGCGACATGTCGGTCGTCTCGTCGGGGTTTGGCGGCAGCGGCTTGGGTCCCTGACGCGGGGCCACCATAACGCGTTTGACTTTGAAGACTTCGAGCGGCGCAGCAGCCAGTGCGTCAGAGGCTGGTTCAGCCGTGGCCATGGGCTGCGTGATGATCTCCCTCGCAGCAACAATTTCCAGCGGCGCAGCAGCAGCAGGCGGACGCACGGCTGCAGCGGCTTTCTCGGCCGGACGGGCGGCGATTTGGACGGCCGGCTTCGGTTTAGGTGCCGGGTGCTCGGCGAGCTTTGGTTCCGATTTGAGCTTGGCGATCAGGGCTGGCGCCGGTTTGCGCGTCTTGGCCGATGACGCACGATTGAGCGTGCGGGTCAGCAGCATGCGCATTTCAGCGTTGCGCACGCCCGCACTCGAGCCCCCGAACACCGCTCCAACCAGATGTTTGCCGCCGCGGCGAAACGACGACACGAGATTGAAACCCGATGAGCGCGTATACCCAGTCTTGATGCCGTCGATGCCCTGCAGATTGTTCATCAGCGTATTGTGATTACGATAGCTGCTGCCGTTGTAGGAGAAGGCGCGGGTTGCAAACAGCGGATAGTAGGCCGGGAAATCATCCTGCAGGTGCAGCGCCAGCGTGATCATATCGCGCGCCGTCGTCACCTGATCAGCGTTGGGCAAGCCTGAGGCGTTCTCGAAATTGGTTTTCGTCATCCCCAGTGCGCGCGCCTTGGCATTCATCAGGCGCACGAAGTTGGCCTGCGAGCCGCCGATTTTTTCCGACAGCGCGACGGCGACGTCGTTGGCGGATTTGGTGATCAAGGCGCGGATCGCGTCCGAGACCGCGATCTGCTCGCCCGGTTCCAATTCGAGGTTGGAGGGCGCGGCCGAGGCGGCTTCCTGGCTGACGGTAATTTTGCTGGCCATCGACAGGCGGCCGGTCTCAAGCGTTTCAAACGTCAGATACAGCGTCATCATTTTGGTCAGCGAGGCCGGATGGCGCAGTTCGTCTGCAGCATCGTTGTGCAGAACGGTGCCGGTGTTGGCGTCGAGGATCATGGCGGCATGGCGCGGCCCGCGGGCGTCAGCCGGGCTTGAGCCCGCCAGCACCGCAAAACATCCCGCCCAAGCGAGTACGCCTGCCTGAAAACGCCGCAACAAAACGCCAATCCCTCACGCCGCCGCTCGAAACCGCCGAGCGGCCAACCTGCCGAAACTTTTAAGGCTCCAACGCAGCGCCTTTGAGCGCGGCTGGAACCCGCCCCATCCCAAATGATGGTGGAGCAGTTTTTTGGGGCCCCTTTGCGGCGCAGCCAAAAGCATGCGCCGTTCAAGTTCCCGGTCGCTGCAGCCTACCCGGCCGGGGCTGCATTACGGTTAAACGACGTGGTAAAAAACTGCACAGAAACTGTCTCAAATCCGGCCGTGAGCCGCTCCGCGCCAAAGCCTCAAATTTGGCCCCTGGACGGCTAGAAATGCAGTGGGCCATCACCCCTACGCGAAGCCTAGAAAAACCGCTCTAGGACGCGTCTGGAGGGCGCTACAACGAGGCTGCGGGGCAGCCCTCGCCCA
>JANMOL010000592.1:0-1655 GCA_031369245.1 Hyphomicrobium sp.
TGGCAATCAGCTTGGCCTTGGGCTCATATTCGCGCCGGACAATGCGGATCACTTCGTCGATGTTGAGGTAGGCGATCAGGTAGCCGTCGAGCACTTCGAGCCGGTGCTCGATCTTTTTGAGCCGATAGGTTGAACGCCGCACCAGCACATCGACGCGATGCTCGAGCCACTGCGAGAGCACCTCGCGCAGCGACAGCACGTTTGGAATTTGGCCCGCTGACAGCACGTTCATGTTCAAGCTGATACGAACCTCGAGTTCGGTCAGGCGGAACATGCTTTCCATCAGCAGCATCGGATCGATGGTGCGGACCTTCGGCTCAAGCACGAGGCGAACTTCTTCAGCACTTTCGTCACGCACGTCGCCAAGCAGCGGCAGACGCTTGTCGCTCATCAGCTCGGCGATTTTCTCGACGAGCTTGGCTTTCTGGACTTGGTAGGGCACTTCGGTGATGACGATTTGGTAGCCGCCGCGAGCGGTTTCTTCCTTGAGCCATTTGGCGCGCAGACGAAAACCGCCGCGGCCAGTCTTGTAGGCTTCAAGGATGGAGTCGCGCGGCTCGATGATCACGCCGCCGGTCGGAAAATCGGGGCCCGGGATCATTTCGACGAGCTTTTCGGTTGTGGCGTTGGGATGCTTGATCAGATGCAGCAGGGCTGCACACAGTTCGTCGGCGTTGTGCGGCGGGATGTTGGTCGCCATGCCGACCGCGATGCCCGACGAGCCGTTGGCCAGCAGGTTGGGGAATGCGGCTGGCAGGACGACTGGCTCTTGCACGCGGCCGTCGTAGTTGGGGCGAAACTCGACCGTGTCTTCGTCGATGCCTTCGAGGATGGCGGCTGCGACATCGGTCATGCGGGCTTCGGTGTAGCGTTCGGCGGCCGGGTTATCGCCGTCGATGTTGCCGAAGTTTCCTTGGCCGTCGACCAGCGGATAGCGGACCGCGAAGTCCTGCGCCAACCGCGCCAGCGCATCGTAGATCGCCTGATTGCCGTGCGGATGATAATCGCCCATCACCTCGCCGACGATTTTCGCGCACTTCAGATAGCCGCCGGCCGGATCGAGGCGCAGTTCGCGCATGGCGTACAGGATGCGGCGGTGCACGGGCTTCAGGCCGTCGCGCACATCGGGCAGCGCGCGGTGCATAATCGTCGACAGGGCATAGGCGAGATAGCGCTCTTCGAGAGCGGTCCGAAGCTCGACGCGCTCGATGGGCGTTTCGCCGGGGAGAATCGGTTTTTGGCTCATGGCGTCAGGTAGCGCGGGCGCGGCACGCGCTCAAGTCTCGAGTTGTGTAGCAAAGTCCGGTTTCCAGGTATTTGGCGGCGGTGGCTGACGTTCGGCGGCGGTTCGTGGCCGCCCTGCCACGGCGAGAGGTGCTGAGAGCGGCAGGCCCGCCGCGAAGTGCACGATGCGAGGCGCGAGGTGCGAGAGGCGCAATGCGAGCACGGTGTTCGCGATCAGAGACCGCGCACGCCATCGTCATCCCGGCACGGGCTTAGCGATTCAAGTTCAGCAGGATGCGGGCACGGGCTTGCGGCAGGGCTTGGCCGCGCGGCAGCAAGACGCGCGTTTCGAGGAAGTGTCCGGTCAGCGCGAAACCTTCGAGCACATCGCGCGTCGTGACCAGGCCGGTGCGCGATTTCGTCAAGAACGC
>JANMOL010000625.1:0-2260 GCA_031369245.1 Hyphomicrobium sp.
CCCTCGGGGCTGGGCCACACGTGATTGCGGGTTCGGGTGCGATGATCCTGGCGGCGGCAGCGCGAGACCAGGGGGTCGAGGCCGATGCTATCCTTCCTGAACTTCTGCCCGATGCACTCGATATGCTGTTTGTGGCCGCAGAGTTACCCATCACGATGACCGTAGCGCCGCTGTACCTGCGAGCGCCCGACGCAAAGCCACCGGCTGCCAGTCTGCTTGCGAGGGCTGGCGCGTGATGTCCAATGTTACACCGCTGCGCAATATCAAGCACGTCAGTTTGCTATGGGCTGCGCCTGAGCGGGCCGAAGAAATTGCGCTTTTGCATGCAGCTCTGTTCTCGCCTGCCTGGGACGCGCCCAGTATCAAGAATTTGCTCGAGCACCCGGCCTCAACGTCGCTTGCCGCGGTTGCGGGTAATCCGAAATCCGTGGTCGGATTTGTCATTGGCCAGCTTGCTGCAGATGAAGCTGAGATCTTGTCGATTGGGGTGACGCAGGAGTGGCAACGCTTTGGTTTGGGCCGGATGCTGGTCGAGGGGCTGGCGCGGGCTGCCAAACGGGGTGACGCTAAGCGGCTATTCCTGGAAGTCGCCGAGGACAACACGGCCGCGGCAGCGCTTTATCGCAGTCTCGGGTTTGCGGAAGTTGGCCGGCGCAAAGGCTACTATGTCCGCGCTGGCGCGCCGGCGGCCGATGCTTTGACGATGGCGCTCGCGCTTTAGGGTACGGCCGTCATCGTGGCCCGCCGCGCCATGGCTGAGACGGTGGACGCACCTCGAGACACTGCCTATAAAGCCTCAACGATGGTGCCTGCGTCCTCAAGCCGGAAGGCCATGCCCTCAACTCCTGCCGAACCATCGACCCGGATTGAAGCGCGCTGCGCCGAATATGGTCTGCGCATGACCGGCCAGCGGCGCACGATTGCGCGCGTGCTGTCGTCGGCGACCGACCATCCTGATGTCGAAGAGGTCCATCGCCGGGCCCACGCTCTGGATTCCCGGATTTCATTATCGACGGTCTACCGGACGATTAAGCTGTTCGCGACCAAAGGTATTCTTGAGCGGCATGACTTTGGACACGGCCGCGGCCGTTATGAGGAAGCCTCACGCGAGCATCACGACCATCTGGTCGATGTTGAGAGCGGCCGCGTCATTGAGTTTTCCAATGCGGATATCGAAGCGCTGCAAGAGCGGATTGCCCGTGACCTCGGCTTTAAGCTGGTTGGTCACCGGCTTGAGCTTTACGCCGTTGCCATCGCCAAAAAGAAATCTCCCGGCCAAAAAGGCTGAATGGGTGCACAAGAAATTTCAAGTGCCATTACGTCTGCTGCGCGCGCCAGCAGCGCGAAGGCCACTGAGGCCAAAGAGCGCCGGCGGATTGAAGACCAGCGAAGCCGCGCCCGGCGTTCAGTGGCTGGACGGACTGCCAATTGGCATGACGCGATGAGCATTGTGCGGGCCTCATCCATCCTTTGCGGGTTTTTTCTTTTGACCGTGCCGTTGATGCCTGTGCAGGCGGTCCTTGTCCGCCTGGCACCCAAAGCGGCGCGGACTTTTCCGAATTGGTATCATCGCCAAGTCTGCCGGCTGCTCGGCATTACGCTTCAGATTGAGGGCGCGGTTGCCAACAATTCGGCGGTGCTGCTGGTCTGCAATCATACGTCTTGGCTCGACATCCCGGTGCTCTCGGCGGTCGCGCCGCTGTCGTTTGTGGCCAAGAAGGAAGTCGGATCGTGGCCGTTCGTTTCGGCTTTGGCGCGACTTCAGCGGACGGTGTTTGTTGATCGCAGCAAACGCCAAGCAGCGGGTGATGCTGCTGATGAGATTACGGCGCGCCTTGGTGCGGGCGATACCATCGTGCTGTTTGCTGAAGGCACATCGAGCGACGGCAATCGTGTGCTGCCGTTCAAGAGCTCGCTGTTCGGCGCGGTCAAACCTGGCGAGGACGCGGCACGTTGTGCATCCGCTGTCGTACAAACGGCGGCGGTTGTTTACACCCACGTGCACGGTATCCCGCTGTCGCGCGCCGAGCGGCCGCGTGTTGGCTGGTATGGCGACATGGAAATGCAATCTCATGCGTGGTCGCTGCTGAAGTTGGGGCCGTTAACCGTCCGCATCACGATTGCCCCGGCGGTACCGCTCGACTCGTATGCCGACCGCAAGGACTTGGCCTTGCGCAGCGAGCGTGCGGTACGCTGTGCCGTGCTCGGTATTTTGCGCGGGCGACCGGCAGATCCGGGTCTGGTTCCTGTTGAACCCGAT
>JANMOL010000628.1:0-5526 GCA_031369245.1 Hyphomicrobium sp.
CGTGCGGCCCCCTATTGCGGCCCTGATTGCGGCCTGGCGCTATTGGCCGGGGTAACTAGTGGCCGGGGCGACTAGGCCGAAAGGCGCTTGCGGCCCTTGGCGCGGCGGCGCGCTAGAACATTACGGCCGCCAACGGTCAACATGCGCTTGCGGAAGCCGTGGCGGCGTTTGCGGACCAGGCGGCTTGGCTGATAAGTGCGTTTCACGGCCGTCTCCGATCAGTCTGAAGCCGCACCGTCATCACGAGCGTGCTGGCAAATGTTGTTGTTTTTCCGTGGCTTAAATCAAAACGGCGGGCGCGTTGGCAACCCGCTAATGTCTGAGCGCTGCTCGGAATGGCCGGTTTATAGGGTTGCCTAGCGATGAAGTCAACGCACGCTGTCGGTTTCGTTGCCACGGCCTTTCTGGAACGGGCTGTATGCAACGGATTGGCCGCGATGGCCAACCCGAGGACGATCCGTGCCCAGCCATCACGCGGCTTTGATCGCGTGATGAAAAGAGCCGTGAAACGTCTGACGGCGTTGGCCCGAACCTAAAAGCATACGTCGTTTCGCAACGCCCCCCGACCCATTGAACGGAACCCGACACCATGATCATGACTCTAACGCGCATTGCGGCGCTGGCCTTGCTGTTGCCAATGCTCCCGGCGTCTGCGTCAGCGGAAACAGTTGCCGAAGCGTTCGGCAAGTCGGCGCCCGGCACAAGCGGAAAAGTCGATCACACGGCCTGGTCGACGCTGCTATCGACGTACGTTGTTCAGTCGCCCGATGGCATCAATCGCGTGCGTTATGCCGAATTCAAGCGCAGCGGGCACCCAGCCCTTAAATCGTATATCAGCGCGCTGCAGTCGGTTGATGTTGCTTTGCTGAGCCCGCCCGAGCAATTTGCATTTTGGGCCAACCTCTACAACGCCAAAACCGTCGATATCGTGCTCGGCGCCTATCCGGTGAAATCGATCCGCGATATCAGCTTGGGCGGCGGGCTGGTAGCGGCTTTTACCGGCGGACCCTGGAAAGCCAAGGTTGTGAAAATTGCCGGACGCGATCTCAGTCTTGATGACATCGAGCATGGGATCCTGCGGCCTGTGTTCAAAGATCCGCGCGTCCACTATGCAGCCAACTGCGCATCGATTGGCTGCCCAAATCTGATGCGTGAAGCGTTCACGGGTGCCAACCTCGAGGCCAAATTGGACGAGGCCGCCCGCGCCTTTACCGGCCATCCGCGCGGATTTTCGGTCAAGGACGGTAAGGTCACGGCCTCGTCGATCTTCGATTGGTACAGCAAAGACTTTGGTGGTGATTCGGCCGGCGTTCTGGGGCATGCCCGCAAGTATGCAGATCCGGCATCGAAACGAGAGCTTGAAAGTATTTCAGCAATTTCTGCATACCAGTACGATTGGACCCTCAACGACGCGGCGCGTTAATAGCCTGCACGACGGCCGGCGATTTTTGGTTTTTTGGGAACTTTTTGTTATGATTGCCAATCCACGAGACGCGCTTGGCGCCGACGCCGCTCCGCCACCAAGCCAAGGCCGCCGCTGGATCCCGCTGGCGGTGCTCGCAGCTATCATGGTGCTGGCGTTTTCCATGGGCTGGCACAAGTATTTGTCGTTCAAGACGATCGGCCTGAACTACGATTATCTCAAGACCTTCATCGCTCAGCATTTCGTGGCAGCGCTGGCGCTGTACATGGCGATTTATATTGCGGTCGTGGCGCTGTCAGCACCCGGCGGGTTGATCATGACGCTGTCAGGCGGATTGCTGTTTGGCTGGCAAGTTGGCGCGCCCGCGACCGTCGTTGCAGCAACCATCGGCGCGGCGATCCTGTTTTTGATTGCGAAGACATCGCTTGGAGAATCGCTCGCTCAGAAGGCTGGTCCATGGCTGGCGAAACTGCGCGACGGGTTTAAAGACAACGCGCTCAGCTACCTGCTGTTTTTACGCCTCGTGCCGCTGTTCCCGTTTGTGGTCGTTAATTTGGCGCCAGCGTTGCTGGGCGTGCCGTTCAAGACCTATGTGCTTGGAACATTTCTCGGTATTATTCCGGGAACCACAGCGTTTTCGGTTGCTGGCGCTGGCCTTGGCAGCGTGGTCGAAGCCCAGAACAAAATCTACCAGGATTGCCTGGCGAAGGCGCCCGCCAACCCGGAACAAGCCTGCCCCTACTCGATTGACACAAGTGCACTCGTCACCCCCGAACTCTTGGCGGCGTTCGCCCTGCTGGGTGTTGTGGCGCTTATTCCCATTGCTTTGAAAAAATTGAGAGGCCGTGATGCCCAAGGATAGTTTGGATCAAGCTGCGAACCCGGTGCGCGCTGAAACGATCAATGTCGATTTGTGCGTTATTGGCGCGGGCTCCGGCGGATTGTCGGTTGCGGCGGCGGCCGCGGCCTTCGGCCAGAAAGTCGTGCTGATCGAAAAGCATAAGATGGGCGGCGATTGCCTGAACTACGGCTGTGTGCCGTCGAAGGCGCTGATTGCGGCTGGCAAAAGGGCGCAAGCGTTCCGTACATCGGAAAAATTCGGCATCGTGCCGGGCGAGCCGCGCATCGATCACCGGGCGGTGCACGATCATGTGCAAGGCGTGATTGCCGCCATCGCGCCGAACGATTCCGTTGAGCGGTTCACTGGGCTTGGCGTTAAGGTCATCACAGCGGCGGGGCGTTTTGCTGACGCATCCACCGTCGTTGCCGGTGAGCACCGCATCACGGCGCGGCGGTTTGTGATCGCCACCGGGTCATCGCCGATAGTGCCGCCGATTCCGGGTCTTGCGGATGTTCCCTATTTCACCAACGAAACGATTTTCGACAATACAGCGCGTATTCCGCATTTGATCATCATCGGCGGCGGCCCGATTGGCCTCGAGCTCGCGCAGGCGCATCGCCGTCTTGGCTCTGAGGTGACGGTGCTCGAAGGCGCCAAAGCCTTGGCCAAGGATGACCCCGAGCTTGCGGCCGTCGTGCTCGAACACCTGCGCGGCGAAGGTATCGATATCCGCGAAGGCACACTGGTTGAGCGGGTGGCTGCGGGCGATGGCCGCCTGACGATCACCGCCAAGAAGGATGGCGCGCCCGTGACCATCGAAGGCACCCATGTGCTGGTTGCTGCCGGGCGCCGCCCCAACACTGCCGACCTCGGTCTTGAGGCGGCGGGCATAAAGTTTGACAAAAAGGGCATCACCGTCAGTTCCGGGCTTGTTACCAGCAATGCGCGGGTATTTGCCATTGGCGACGTGACGGGCGGGTTGCAGTTCACTCATGTCGCCAACGATCACGCCGGCATCGTCATCCGCCGCGCGCTGTTCCGTTTGCCCGCCAAGGCGACCGGCCGGATCGTGCCGTGGGTCACCTTCACCGACCCAGAGCTGGCGCACGCCGGGCTGGCCGAAGCCGAAGCGCGCGAGAAATACGGCAAGATTAACGTTTTGCGTTGGCCCTACCACGAGAACGATCGCGCCCAGGCGGAACGTGAGACGGCAGGTCACGTCAAGGTCATTACCAGCAAGAAAGGCCTCATTCTCGGGGCAACGATCGTTGGCTCGCACGCCGGCGAATTGATCCAAATGTGGTCGCTGGCGCTTTCACAGGGTCTTAACATTAAAGCGATGACAGCCTGGATTTCGCCCTATCCAACGCTTTCGGAAATCAACAAACGCGCCGCATTCCGCTATTATGCTACGGCTGCCAGTCATCCGATGGTGCGCTTTGCCATCGCACAGCTGGCCAAGCTCGGCTAATTGTCTCCGGGAAGGAGACCGACATCAACGTGCAGCGCGCGATCCAAGACGGCGAACAGCATCCCGGCGGTGGCGTGTCTCCGCATGAGCCGCCGTCGCGACGGCAGGCATTCGTGCGCGCGGTGCAGCACGCCTGGGAGCGGCGCGGCCTGCCGTCCAAGCTACTGTTGCTGACAGCGGCCTTCGTGCTGATGGCGGAAGCGCTGATCTTTCTGCCGTCGGTTGCCAACTATCGCGTGTCGTGGCTGGCTGAACGGCTGACGGCGGCTCAGCTTGCTGCCCTTGCATCGGAAGCCTTTCCAGGCGGAGAAGTTCCATCCGCCTTGCGTGCTGATCTTTTGCGCACGGCCCAGGTGCGCGCCATCGCATCGCGGCGGGAAGGCGAGCGCCGCCTGGTGCTGCCAGTCGAAGGTGCGATCACGATTGATGCTTTCTATGATTTGCGCGAGACGCCAGTGTCGGCTTGGCAAGGTGCCGGTCTCAAATTGCAGCAGATCCGCGATGCGCTCGGAACTTTTTTTGCGGCTGATGGCCGGACGTTGCGCGTCGTTGGCCGCGGCGGCAGCGATGGCAGTGACCTGATCGAGATCGTTATCCCTGAAGC
Organism: Hyphomicrobium sp.; assembly: GCA_031369245.1. Classification (GTDB taxonomy): domain Bacteria; phylum Pseudomonadota; class Alphaproteobacteria; order Rhizobiales; family Hyphomicrobiaceae; genus Hyphomicrobium_B. The sequence continues at coordinate 4,340 of JANMOL010000628.1, forward strand.
GCCGTTGAAGGCTGCGATGATGCAGTACGGCCTCAACATTCTGTGGTTGTCGATTATTATATCAGCACTGACCGCGGCGGTGGTGTATTTCGCCTTGAGCCGTATGCTGGTCAAGCCGCTGACCCGCATTACGCGCAATATGCTGTATTTCTCTGAAGATCCCGAAGACCCGAGCCGCATCATGCGGGCATCCGACAGAAGCGATGAAATCGGCATCGCAGAACGCGAACTGGCCAGCATGCAGACCGAGTTGTCGACGCTGCTTGCTCAAAAGAACCGGCTGGCCCAGCTCGGGCTGGCGGTCTCCAAAATCAATCACGATCTGCGCAATATGCTGGCCAACGCCCAGCTCATTTCGGACCGCCTGGTCGATTTGCCTGATCCGACCGTGCAGCGCTTTGTGCCAAAGCTTATTGCGTCGCTGGATCGCGCGATCAGCTTTTGTAATTCGTCGCTGCAATTTGGCCGGGCGTCAGAAGCCGCACCACGGCGCGATCTGATGCGCCTCAAACCGTTGATTGAAGAAGTGGCCGACAGCCAGGGCTTGCCGCGCGATGGCCAGATCGCATTTTTCGCCGACATGGAAGAGTCGCTGCGGATCGACGCCGATCGCGATCATCTGTTCCGCGCGATGAGCAATCTGGTGCGCAATGCCATGCAGGCCATCGAAGCGGTTGATGGCAAGAGCAACGGCGAAATTCACGTTGCGGCGCGGCGTGATGGCCGCAAGGTGATCGTCGATGTGACCGACAACGGCCCGGGCGTGCCGGCGCGTGCGCGCGAGCATTTGTTTAAGGCGTTCCAATCATCGACTAAAAAGGGCGGCACGGGGCTGGGCCTGGTGATCGCGGCCGAGCTGATCCAGGCCCACGGCGGCACGCTGACGCTGGTCAATGGCGACAAGGGCGCGCATTTCCGCATCGAGCTGCCGGATCGATCGGTGCATTAGGCCTGTCTCGCGGGAGGCCTTTCTCGCAGGGCACTGCTGTGCCCGCTGCGCGCCAGAGAGACGCAGTTTTCGGCGGGTCTTGCGCTCATGATCTGAAGTGACTAGAGAGAACGATCTTGACGGGCCGGCTGCAATGCTGGCCGAGGACGTCCGACGGTTTCCAAGCCCCAGACGAAAGAAAAGCGCCCGTAGCTCAGCTGGATAGAGCACCAGACTACGAATCTGGGGGTCGGAGGTT
>JANMOL010000064.1:0-1554 GCA_031369245.1 Hyphomicrobium sp.
AAGGCTGGCAAATACAACCTCGCGGGCGAAGGCAAGGTGCTCGATAGCGCGGCCAACGCCCAATATCTCGCCGACCTCGTCGCACGCTTCCCGATCATTTCGATCGAGGACGGCATGGCCGAAGACGACTGGGCCGGGTGGAAAGCGCTGACCGATCTGATCGGCGGCCGCTGCCAGCTGGTCGGCGACGATCTGTTCGTCACCAACACCGAGCGCTTGGCCCAGGGCATCAAGACGGCCACCGCCAACTCCATTCTCGTCAAGGTCAACCAGATCGGCACACTGACCGAGACGCTGGACGCCGTCAGCATGGCCCAGCGCGCTGGGTATACAGCGGTCATGTCGCATCGCTCGGGAGAAACCGAAGATTCAACGATCGCCGACCTCGCAGTCGCCACCAACTGCGGCCAGATCAAAACGGGCTCGCTGTCGCGCTCCGACCGGCTGGCGAAGTATAACCAACTCATTCGAATCGAGGGCGAGCTGGGCGGTGTCGCGCACTATGCCGGGCGCAGCGTGGTGCGCGGCGCGGGCGCGTAAACGCGAGGCAGCTGGCTCTCGCAACGGGAGTCGCCGGGGGCAACGTTGAGCCCTTCCGTCCCGGCGGCCGGCTCTCTGGACACGAGAGTCGCCGGGACCAACGTTAAGAGTAAAATCGTCGCAAGAGCTATTTTTCGGGCACGTGCTATAACTAGGCTTTGGAAAGCAGGACGAAAATGGCGACCGCAAAGAAAAAGCCCCCGGCAGCGAGCGCAAAGCCCGCCAAAGTTCCGCGCGCCAAAAAAGCCCCGGTTGAGCCCCCGCCGCCCGTCGTCCACGTCAGCGCCTATAGCGTCGGCAACAAGGTCACACACCCGACATTCGGCGAGGGCAAGGTGCTGTCGATTGAGCGCGATCAGCTGACGATCAAGTTTGCCAAGGATGAAAAAATCATCCTCGAAAGCTTTGTTAAGTCAGCGGGCAAATAAGCTCACCAGTCCCGCTCACGCGGCAGCGTTGGATACAAAATCTCTTCGATCAGCTTGATCAGAGCGTTGATGGCCAGCATCATGTCGGCCTCCTGCATAAGCAAATGTCATCGGTCGTGACCATGATCCCGCGCCGCGGGCCGCACAAACGGCATTGCTTTACAGGGCACGTAACTTTTCGTTATGTGCGCCATGGCACGCCGGCTCCCTTCGCTGAATGCGCTCCGGGCGTTTGAAACCGCCGCGCGGCATTTGAGCTTTTCGCTCGCCGCCGCCGAACTGAACGTTTCTCACGCCGCCATCAGCCGCCATATCCGCGAACTCGAAGCCTGGCTCGGCATCAAGCTGTTCGTGCGCACCGGACGCGGTGTCGACCTGACGGACGACGGCCAAGCGTATGCGCGCGAGCTCACTCCGGCGTTTGATCTCCTCGCGGCCGCAACCGATCGTTACGCGACCAAGCGCGGACGCCGTACGCTGGTGATCAGTGCAGAGGTTCCGTTTGCCGCGCTTTGGCTCGTGCCGCGGCTCGGCGGATTTACCGCCGAGCACCCCGACATCGATCTGGTGCTCGATCCGACCAACC
>JANMOL010000033.1:0-3518 GCA_031369245.1 Hyphomicrobium sp.
GGCCAGCGTGTGCTCGAGCGCGATGCACGCGCGCCGATCGCCGCTGATCCGGCGAAGCCGAACGCAACGGCCTGGTTGGGGCATGGCGAGGAGCAGCGAGCGACTGCGCTTGAAGATAATCGCGACACGTTCGAGGCCAAAGACATCAATCCCGTCAGGCAGGTCGCGAGCGAACCCGTTTCAACCTTCTCGATCGATGTCGATCGTGCGTCGTACGCGTTTGTCCGGCGCGCGCTGAATGCCGGGCACCTGCCGCCGAAAGATGCCGTGCGTGTCGAGGAAATGATCAACTATTTCCCGTATGCCTATCCCGCGCCCGAGACGGCTGAGACGCCGTTCAAGCCAACGGTGACGGTCATGCCGAGCCCGTGGAACACCAACACCAAGCTCGTGCACGTCGCCATCAAGGGTTATGATTTGAAAACGGCCGAGCGGCCGCGCGCCAATCTTGTGCTGCTGATGGACGTCTCGGGCTCAATGGCGCCCGCTGACCGGCTGCCGCTGATCAAGACGGCCTTGCGGATGCTGGTCGATCAGCTGAAACCGGATGATACCGTCGGCATCGTGACCTACGCTTCGGGATCGGGCATCGCACTGGAGCCGACGAAGGTTTCCGACAAAGCCAAGATCCTCAACGCGATTGACAAGCTCAATGCGGGCGGATCGACGGCGGGCGCGGCGGGGATTGCCGATGCCTATCGATTGGCGGAAGCGGGTTTTGATAAGTCAGCTGTCAACCGGGTGATCCTTGCGACCGATGGCGATTTCAACGTCGGCATCACAGATCAGAGCGCGCTCAAAGGCTTCATCGAGCGCAAGCGTCAATCCGGTGTGTTTTTGTCAATCCTCGGCGTCGGGCAGGGCAACCACAACGACGCCTTGATGCAGACGCTGGCACAGAACGGCAATGGCACGGCAGCCTACGTCGACACGCTGAACGAAGCGCGCAAAGTGCTGGTCGATGAGGCGTCGTCGTCGCTGTTCACGATTGCCAAGGACGTCAAGGTGCTGATCGAATGGAATCCGGCGCGGATCGCGGACTACCGGCTGGTTGGCTACGAGACGCGGGCGTTGCGGCGCGAAGATTTCAACAACGACCGGGTTGACGCCGGTGATATCGGCTCCGGTCACACGGTGACGGCGATCTATGAAGTGACACCGGCCGGCAGCCCGCAACTGGCCGACAGTTTGCGCTATGGCCGAGCGGCAGCGAAAGAGGCGGCCCCCGAGCCGGCCAAGTCTGAAGCCGAAAAGGCTGGCGAACTCGGGTTTTTGAAGCTGCGCTACAAGCGGCCCAACGAAGATACCTCGCAGCTGATCTCGCTGGCGATTGCCAGCCCGGCCGAGGGCAGAACCGCCAGCGAGGCTGCACAAGAGGTGCGGTTCTCGGTTGCTGCTGCAGCCTTTGGTCAGCTGCTCAAGGGCGAGCCGTATCTGCAGGGCTTTGGTTTCGACGACGTGCTGGCGCTTGCTCAAAGCGCACGCGGCGACGATCCGTTCGGCTATCGGGCCGAATTTTTGAGCCTGGTCCGGCTGGCGAAGTCAGCCCGGCCTTGAGTTGCGCATTTAAGACAGCTGTTAACAACCCTGAGCCCGCTTCAGGGTCGTTTTCGTTATGCCATTCAACATCTTGCGTGCTCTTATATTTTTTTGACTGATCTCATCCCCGGCCTGGCCCGGTGTGCGATGCTGTTCCCTGGGAGACAGGCAGGCGCACCCAAAGGGCTTACGATGCGGCAAATATGCAAACAAAACGAACATTCATTCTTCTTGACCCTGCCATAGTTTTGATCCAAAAAAAATGACCGTTCGTTTTTATCGCGATCACGTTGATCAGACTGTGGCCCGTAACGCTCGTCAGGACCTGATGCCGAAACTCAAACCAGATACCCAGCGCGCCCGCCGCGAACACATTCTGGATGCCGCGCTGCGCTGCTTTGCGCGCGGCGGGTTTCACGCCACGACCATGCAGGATATCTGCAAAGAAGCTGCTGTCAGCCCTGGTGCGGTGTACCTCTACTTTGCCTCCAAGGAAGATCTGATCGCCGGGTTGTGCGAGCGCGATCGCAACGAGTTTGCCGAGCGCTTTGCCCAGGTTGCCACGGCACCGGATTTTCTCGAGGCGCTGACCGCAATCGGCGAGCATTATTTCATCGATGAACCGCCGGAAAAGCAGCGCTTTGTCGTGGAGATGGGCGTCGAGAGCACGCGCAATCCGCGCATCGCTGAGATTTTCATGAGCGTCGACAAGTTCTGCTGCGACAGCTTCGAAGCGTTGTTCCAGCGTCTGAAGGACGAGGGGCGCATTGCCCCGCGCGTCGATATTCCGACACTTGCCAAGGTGTTTAACGTCATGGGCGACGGCATGTTCTGGCGGCGCGCCATTGAGCCCGACTTTGATGCGCGCGCGGTGCTGCCGGTGCTGTCGCAACTGATTGGATCGATGCTCAATCCGGTCGAGAATGCTGCCCCGCGGACGGCCTCGCTGGTGCGCGAGGTGCGCCAATGAACAAGATCCTGATCCTAGGGCTCGCCGCCGCCGCAGCGATTGGTGCTGGCGGCTATTTTTATATGCACACGCAAAAACCGATGATGCCGGCCGCGACCGCTGCCACGGCTGCTGATGACAGCGCGGTGGTGGCTCCGGCCGTGACCGTTGCCAAAGCCGCGATCATGGATTTTGTTGAGACAGCGTTTGTGTCCGGTTCGCTGGTGGCGCGCGAAGAGATTCTGGTCTCGCCCGAGATCGAGGGATTACGGGTCGTCGAACTGTTCGCCGACGAAGGCAGCAAGGTGACCAAGGGCCAGGTTTTGGCGCGCTTGGTGTCCGAGCAGCTCGACGCGCAAATGGCGCAGAACGATGCTGGCCTGGCGCGCTCGTCGGCAGCGATCGCGCAAGCCCAGAGCCAGATCACACAGGCCGAAGCCCAGGCCAAGGAAGCGCGGGCGCAGCTCAATCGCGCCGAACCGCTGAAGAAGTCCGGCTACCTTTCGGGCGCGGTGTTTGATCAGCGCGAAAGCGCGATGCGCACGACGCAAGCCCAGGTTGTTGCAGCCAAGGACGGCTTAAAGGCTGCTGAAGCCGAGAAAGGCCAAGTCGAAGCGCAGCGCCGCGAGTTGGCGTGGAAGCGCAGCAACATCGAAGTCAAAGCGCCGGAAGATGGCGTCGTCAGCCGCCGCAACGCGCGCATCGGCGCGATGGGAACGGCCGTCGGCGAACCAATGTTCCGGATCATCCAAAAGGGTGAGATCGAACTCGACGCCGAGGTGGTCGAAACCGAGATTTCGCGCGTCAAGGCTGGCCAGAAAGCCTTGATCACGGCGCCAGGCGCGGCTGACGCCGAAGGCACGGTGCGGCTGGTCTCGCCCGAAGTCGATAAAACAACGCGGCTCGGACGCGTGAAGATTTTTCTCGGTGCCAACCCGGCATTGCGCATCGGTGGATTTGCGCGCGGACGGATCGAGACGGCGACCAGCCACGGTTTGGCTGTGCCGGCGTCAGCGGTGCTGTTTGATCA
>JANMOL010000039.1:0-6105 GCA_031369245.1 Hyphomicrobium sp.
TGATCGCCACCCGTATCGATGTCGAGGAAGAACTGGCGCGGCTCGATTCCCACGTTGTGGCGGCCCGCGAAATCCTTGCCGAAACAGGTGCCGTTGGCCGCAAGCTCGACTTCCTGGCGCAAGAATTCAACCGCGAAGCCAATACGCTGTGTTCCAAAGCCAACGCCGTCGATGTCACGCGCTCCGGCATGACGCTCAAAACCGTCATCGACCAATTGCGCGAACAAGTTCAAAACGTCGAATGACTTGGCGTCGCCTGACATGACCAATCAACCGCCTGAGGGGCTGCCGATGACGCCACCGTTTCCCGCAGGCAGCACGCCACCGGTTGCGCGCCGCGGCGTGCTCTACGTGCTGTCGTCGCCATCGGGTGCCGGTAAGACCACGCTGGCGCGCCGTCTGATCGCTGCCGATCCGGGCATCGCGCTGTCGGTCTCGGTTACAACGCGCAAGCCCCGGCCCGGCGAACGCGACGGCCATGACTATCATTTCGTCGATCATGCCCGCTTCGATGTGCTGCGCGCCAGCGGCGAGCTGCTCGAATGGGCCAAGGTTTTTGATCATTTTTATGGCACGCCGAAAGCGCCGGTGCTTGCCTCGATCGAAGCCGGCAAGGATGTGCTGTTCGATATCGACTGGCAGGGTGCGCAGCAATTGTCCGAGAAAATGCCGGGCGATATCGCGCGCGTGTTCGTGCTGCCGCCGTCAGGCCCGGAGCTGGAGCAGCGGCTGAAAAGCCGGGCTCAGGATCCAGCCGACGTCGTGGCGCGCCGGATGGCTGCGGCCTCATCGGAAATCAGCCACTGGGCCGAATACGACTACGTCATCGTCAACAGCGATCTTGAAGACAGCGTCAAAGCGGTAACAGCGATCCTGCTGGCCGAACGGCACAAGCGCGAGCGTCTGCTCGGGCTATCGGCCTTCGTGCGCGCTATGCAAAGCTCGCTTTAAGCGTTGCTGGCGCGATTACGCGAGACGATCGCGGCGAGGCGCGCGAAATCATCGACGCTCAACTGCTCAGCGCGCTTTTGGGGATCAATATCAGCCTGTTTCAACAACAGCTCCGGAAATGGCGTCAATTGTTTCAAGCTGGCGCGCAACATTTTACGGCGCTGTCCGAATGCAGCAGCCGTCACTTGACCCAGCGCTTTGACCGAGACGCTCGGATCAGGATTGGGCTTTGGTTTGAACACCACGACGGCGGATGTCACTTTGGGCGGCGGCGTAAAGGCTTCAGCTGGGAGCGTCATCGCGATGTGCGTGTTGGTCCGCCATTGCGAGAGCACCGACAAGCGGCCATAGGTTTTGCTGCCCGGTTCGGCGACGATGCGATCGGCGACCTCGCGCTGGAACATCAGCACCATGCGGTCGAACCACGGCGGCCACGGCTCGGTTTCCAGCCAACCAACGAGCAGCAGCGAGGCGATCCCATACGGCAGGTTGGCCGCAATCGTGACGGGACCGGGCTGTGGTCCGAGGAGGGCCCGCCAATCGGCTTCCAGCGCATCACCGGCATGAACCTCGAGGCGGTTTGGGTAGTGGGCAGCGATTGCGGCAAGGGCTGGAGCACACCGGTCGTCGCGCTCGATCGTGATCACGCGCTTGGCGCCTTCGACCAGCAGAGCGCGCGTCAGGCCGCCAGGGCCCGGGCCGACTTCAACAATCGTGCGGGTTGAAAGATCGCCGCATTCGCGCGCAATTTTGCGCGTCAGGTTGAGATCGAGCAGAAAATTTTGACCCAAGGTCTTCTTGGCCCGCAGCTCATAGCGCTCGATCACGTCGCGCAGCGGTGGCAGGCCATCGGCGCTGACTGCCGGAATTGGTTTCATGCCGGTTTTAGGCGGATCGGGCTGGCGCGTACTCATGAGGCAACCGCTGTCCGGCGCTGCACCATGCTGGCTGCCAGCTGCAATGCTGCGATCAGGCTTGCTGGCGACGCGCGGCCGCTGGCGGCAATGTCGAACGCCGTGCCGTGATCGGGCGAGGTGCGCACGAACGGCAGCCCAAGCGTGACGTTCACGCCGTCGTCGAACGCCAGCGTTTTGATCGGGATCAGCGCCTGGTCATGATACATGCAGATCGCCGCATCGTAGGTTGCCCGGCGGCTGGCATGAAACAGCGTGTCGGCGGAATGGGGACCGGAGATGGCGAAGCCTTCTCGCGCGAGGGCGCCAACAGCGGGTGCGATCACGTCGCGATCCTCGGTTCCGATGCTGCCGTCTTCACCGGCGTGCGGGTTGAGACCCGCAACAACCAGGCGTGGCGCTGCAATGCCAAAATCGCGCCGCAGTGCTTGGCCCGTAATGCGCACAGTTGTTGTGATCAGCTCGGCTGTGATCTGAGCGGGCACGCTGCGTAACGGAATGTGTATCGTCAGCGGGACAACGCGCAGATCGTTGGACGCCAGCATCATGACGGGCTGGTGGTGGCTGGCTGGCCATATCCGTGCCGCCAAGGCCGCCAAATATTCCGTATGACCCGGATACGCAAATCCAGCCTGATACAACACCGACTTGGCAATCGGGTTGGTCACCACGGCCGAGGCTGTGCCGTTGGCGACTGCTGCAACCGCCTGATCGATGGAGGCGATCGTTGCCAGAGCATTGCGTGCCGACGGCTGGCCGGCCACGGCCCGCTCAGCCAGCGCGATCGAAAGCACGGGGAGTGCTGCATCAAACAGACGCGCCGTCTCGGATGGGTGTGTGATGGCACGAACCGGAACATCGAGACCGAGAGCCGTGGCGCGCTCGGCCATCAAGTCTGCATCGGCCAGAACGTAAAATGCTGGCACATGAGCCGCGCGGCGTTGCGCCCAAGCTTTCAGCGCAATCTCAGGACCGATGCCGGCCGGATCTCCCATTGTCAGTGCTAGGGGCGCCAGTGCTAGCGGCGCCAGCGCTAGAGGCATCAGCGCGCTGGGCATCAGGGCAGGGGCCGGGGCGGAGCGGGGACGGCTGCCAGCCCCCGTCACCGGTATTCGATATGCGCGTCCTGGCGCAGATCCTTCAGGTGACGTTTTGCGAGCAACTCGAATTCCTTTTGCTTCAGCTCGCCTTCAGCTTGCGTGCGCTTTTGATCTTCGGCTTTGAGGACTTCGCGACCGCACACGATCCACAGCTCGACACCGCCGTCGCCGACGCTCGGCGGCAGCATTTCGCCGTCTTTGGCATTGAGCAGCAGCGAGCGCGTTGGCTCGGAGAATGCTGAAGGTTTGCGCAGCCCGATCTCTTCGAACTTAGCGCCCGCTACCCCGGTCGCGATGCCGCCGCTGGTTTTACAGCCGGTAAATTTTGCACGGATCTTTTCGGCATCCTGCACGCGCTGGGCGACGACGGCCTGATCGATCTTGACCGGCATGGCGATGCGAATGCGCTGTACCCGCAACTCGACTTGATCTTCGCTGGTCCCCGTGCCGGTCGCCACGAACTTATCGACTTCCTTGGAGGTGATTGAGATTTGCGAACCAAAGCGCCGCCGCACGACGTCATTCCACGACAGCGTCGAGCGGACGCGGGTTTTCATCGGTTCGAGGCTGCCGCCGAGCTGGGCCGCGAGCTGCGCTTCCGTCATCTTGTTGCGTTCGGCAATGCCGCCGATGACCCTGGTCACTTCCTCGTCGCCGATGACGACGCCAAGCCGCTTGGCTTCCTGCAGCTTGAGCCGCTCGTCGATCAGTTCCTCGAGCGCGGATTTCTTGGCACCCGGCTGCAGGCTCGAGCGGGCACTTTCAAGCGCCTGCTTTTGCATGCCAAGCCCAAACTGTTTTTTGCGTTCCTCAAAGATCGCAATAATCTGATCTTTGGATTTGCCCTCGTTGGCCTTGATCGTCTCGTTGAGAATTGCCTTGAGCCGTTCGGTGGTCTTCGGCGACTTGATCATGGCCTTGAAGTTGTCCGCCGCGCGGCGCTGCAGGTCACCGCCGCCGAGCATCACCGCACGCTGCTGGATCTCGTAGCCGGTAATCGGCTCATCGTTGACGAGTGCGACGATGGACTGCTCGTTGCCGCTGGACGGCGCACGGCTGGCGATTTTCGCTCCGGGTTCAGTGCCGCCTTCAGTGTCGGGTTTGGCGGCTGCGGGCGTGAGTTGGAACGATTCTACCTGGGGCGCGGCAGATAACTGTTCGACATAAACGTATTCCACACCAAGATGGTTGTGAATTTTCTGGAACAGCTCAATTTCGCGGAAGGGCTTGCTGATAAAATCGTCAGCGCCTACCGCCAGCAAGTCTAGGCGGTTCTCATCTAAAGCGCTAGCAGTCACGGCGATAATTTTTGGTTTCTCGCCTCCGGGCTCGGCTCGAATGCGACGAATCGCTTCGTGGCCGTCCATCACTGGCATGCGAAAATCCATCAGGATGAGATGGGGCCGCCATTGATCAAACTCCCGGATGGCTTCCGCTCCGTTGGTCGCTAGCCGAATTTCGAATCCGACTGGGGCCAGAAGCTGCGCCAGGAGCTGTCGGTTATCCTCTATATCATCGGCAATCAGCACCCGACATGCTTCCTGCCCTGACTGGAGTCGGATAACTTGCCGGGGCTTTTCCTTCGTTTCAACCGCTTGGGCCTCTCCTTCTTTTAAAGGCAGTCGAATGACGAAAATGCTGCCTTTGCCAACCTGACTATTTAGAGTGATATCTCCACCCATTAGGCGAACAAACTCCCGACTGATGGCCAATCCTAAGCCAGTACCAGTGCCGACCTGTTGGCCGGTCTTGGTCTGCTCGAAATGCCTGAATAACTTGTCCTGGTCTTCGGTCGAAATGCCCGGTCCTGTATCCTCGATTTCGATTTGTAGAAAAGGCCCCTTTTCCGCTTCACGGTCTGCGCGTACTCGTACGCCGATTCCGCCCTGCTCAGTAAACTTGACAGCATTGCCAAGCACATTGATGAATACCTGACGCAGCTTGTTGATATCGGTGACGATATAAAGGGGGACATCACCGATCACATCCACCGAGAATGCCAATTTCTTCTCAATTGTGCGTACGCGGAACATCATTTCCAGGTCTTTGAGTAGTGCAAGCAGGTCGAACGTCGAGGCATTCAAGGTCGTGCGGCCTGCTTCTATCTTTGACATCTCCAAGATATCATTGATGAGGGCAAGGAGGTGTTCGCCGCTACGGTTAATTGTTCCCAGGTACGAGCATTGTTGGGGAGTGAGGTCCTGGTCGCGGAGCATCAATTGTGAAAACCCGAGGATAGCGTTCATAGGGGTGCGGATTTCGTGCGACATGTTGGCCAGAAATACGCTCTTGGCCCGGTTGGCTTGCTGCAACGATTGTTCGTAGCGTTTGCGTTCTGTAACATCGCGTGCGGACGCAAACACGCCCTGAAGCTTCCGATCACGATCATGGAAAGTAGTCGCGTTGTAAGAAACCACGGTTTCCTTGCCGTCCCGGGCCCGCGCGGTAAGCTCGTAGTCGGTGAGTTTGCTTTCGCCCAGAACCCGTTTGATGCCCGCTTCGGCTCGGTCCGGGTCGGTGAAGTACGCTTTGAACGGAGCCCCAATCAGCTCGTCCCGCGTGCAGCCGGTCAGCGCCTCCATTTGTTTGTTCACGTCGGTGATGATCCCCCGTGGATCAGTAGTGATCAGTGCGTCGATGTTGGATTCGATGAGCGAGCGAGTGTAAAACTGTTGATCGCGAACGCGCTGATCCAGCAACATTCGTTCGGCTTCCACCTGTTTTCTCGCGGTATTATCGGTGCCGATTAACAGATAGCCGATGATTCCACCTTGCGCGTCGCGCAGCGCCGTGACCGAAACAATGGCTGGAAAACGACTTCCATCTTTCCGGATGTAAGTCAATTCGTAGATGTCCTCGATCCCGCGCGAAGCTTTGAAGACCAATGCTTCAAAACCCGGCGTGATTGTTGTCCCAAGCTCGGCGCTCAAGGCTTTAGCACGCGTAATCACTTCCTGCGGATCGGAAATGTCAGCGGGCGTATTCTTGTTCATCACTTCGGCGGCCGTATAGCCCAACATGCGCTCGGCACCGACGTTAAAGATTTGAATGACTCCCTTTTCGTCGGTAGCAATGCTTGAGAAGTTAGCGCTATTGAAAATCGCGCTCTGCAAAGCTCCGGCTTTTAGCAGCGCTTCTTC
>JANMOL010000111.1:0-4974 GCA_031369245.1 Hyphomicrobium sp.
ACATCTTCTCGACCGAGCAAATGATCGGCGTGGCTGGCGATTGGTGCCTCGGCCGTCTCGCCGAGCACGCTTTCGAGAGCGGCGACCGCCTGGGCCGAGCCATCATCAACGCCCTGAGCTGACCTCCGGCCTGGATTTGCCAGTGGTCTGTGGCATATGGCGATTTGCAGCCGCCCGCCTGAGACGGTACATATCCGTCAACACAGGCGAGGATTGACCCCCATGGGCGACACAAGCGCGGGACAGGGCGTGCGGCGCGAACGGCCGCTATCTCCCCACCTGCAGATTTATTCGCCGCTGATCAACATGGTTACCTCGATCGTGCATCGCATGACCGGTGCGGCCTTGTATTTCGGCACAGTTCTGCTGGCTTGGTGGCTGACGGCGGCAGCCACCAGCCCAGACTACTTCAACTACGTCTCAAGCTGGTTTGCGACCTGGGCCGGCCAAGCGGTCATGATTGGCTATACCTGGGCCCTGCTCCAGCACATGTTCGGCGGATTGCGCCATTTTCTCTGGGATACCGGCCGCGGCTACGACCTCAAGGTGATCGACCAGTTGTCGTGGGGCTCGCTCGCCCTGTCATTTGTCATGACAGGCCTCATTTGGCTCGCCGTCGCACGTGGAGGGCTGTGAGCCGTGACCATGCGCACCCCCCTCAAAACCGCCCGCAACCTCGGCTCGGCCAAAGACGGCACGGACCATTTCTGGAAGCAGCGCGTCACCGGCGTCGCCAATGTCTTTCTCGGCCTGTTCCTCGTCTGGCTCATTGCGTCCCTGCTCGGCGCTGACCACGCGACGGTCAAGGCCCGGCTCGCCAATCCGCTGATGTCGCTGGCGCTGCTGGCAACCATAGTGTCTGGCACCGTGCACATGCGGCTCGGCATGCAAACGATTATTGAGGACTACGTGAACGGCGAAGCGATGAAGATCGTACTGTTGATGTTGAATACGTTTTTTGCAGCGCTCATCGCGCTCGCCAGTATCTTTGCAGTCCTGAAACTGAGCTTTGGAGCCTAGCGAACATGTCGGCAGTCAATGGCAAAGCCAACGGTAAGGCCAGCGCGGCGCCCGCCGCCAGCCCGAGCGTCAATGGCCTGGCCTATCCGGTCATTGACCATACCTACGATGTGGTGGTGGTGGGTGCCGGCGGCGCTGGCTTGCGGGCCACACTGGGCTGCGCTGAAGCCGGTCTGAAGACGGCCTGCATCAGCAAGGTGTTTCCAACCCGCTCGCACACGGTTGCGGCCCAGGGCGGCGTCGCGGCGGCCCTCGGCAACATGGGTCCGGACAATTGGCGCTGGCATATGTACGACACGGTCAAGGGCTCTGACTGGCTCGGTGACCAGGACTCGATTGAATACCTGTGCCGCAACGCGCCAGCTGCCGTCTACGAACTCGAGCACTACGGCGTGCCGTTTTCACGCACCGAGGACGGCAAAATCTATCAGCGGCCGTTCGGCGGCATGACCACCGATTTTGGCGAAGGCCCGCCAGCGCAACGCACCTGCGCTGCCGCTGACCGGACCGGCCACGCCATGCTGCATACGCTTTATGGCCAGTCGCTGCGCCACGCCGCCGAATTTTTTATCGAGTATTTCGCGCTCGATCTGATGATGGATCAGGATGGCGCCTGCCGTGGCGTCGTCGCCATGAACCTTGAAGATGGCTCCATCCACCGCTTCCGCGCCAAGCGCACCATTCTCGCTACCGGCGGCTATGGCCGGGCGTATTTCTCGTGCACCTCGGCCCATACCTGCACTGGCGACGGCAACGCCATGGTGCTGCGCGCCGGCCTGCCGCTGCAGGATATGGACTTCGTTCAGTTTCACCCGACCGGCATCTACGGCGCGGGTGTGCTGATCACCGAGGGCGCACGCGGCGAAGGCGGCTATCTGACCAATGCCAAGGGCGAGCGCTTCATGGAGCGCTACGCGCCGCACACCAAGGATCTGGCGTCGCGCGATGTCGTCTCACGCTCGATGACCGTTGAAATCCGGGAAGGCCGCGGCGTCGGCGCGGAAAGCGATCACATCTACCTGCACCTCGATCACCTCGACCCCACGATCTTGGCCGAGCGCCTGCCGGGCATTACCGAAAGCGCCAAGGTGTTTGCCGGCGTCGACTTGCGCCGTCAGGCAATCCCGGTGCTGCCAACCGTGCACTACAACATGGGCGGCATTCCAACCAATTATCACGGCGAAGTGCTGACCAAAAAGGGCGGCGACCCCGATCACGTCGTGCCAGGCTTGATGGCCATCGGCGAAGCCGCATGCGTCTCGGTGCACGGCGCCAACCGGCTCGGCTCGAATTCGTTGATCGATCTTGTGGTGTTTGGGCGCGCGGCCGGTCTGCGCTGCGGTGACACTGTCGAAGCCCGTGCAGCCCACGCCGAACTGCCCAAAGACGCCCACGAGCCAGCTCTAGCCCGGCTCGACAGATATCGTTACGCCAACGGCAGCGCCCCGACTTCGGCGCTCCGGCTGCGCATGCAAAAGGTCATGCAGGCCAATTGCGCGGTCTTCCGCGACGGTCCCGTGCTCAAGGAAGGCGTCGATAAAATCTCCAAGATTTGGAGGGATGTTGGCGATATTCGCGTCACCGACCGCTCGCTGATCTGGAATTCCGACCTGATCGAGACGCTCGAATTCGACAATTTGATTGCGCAGGCAGCGGTCACCGTGGTCGGCGCCGAGAACCGCAAGGAAAGCCGCGGCGCGCACGCGCGTGAGGATTTCCCAAAGCGCGACGACGTCAACTGGATGAAGCATACCCTTGCATGGGCCGACTACGACAAGAAGGCCGTGCGCCTCGATGATCGCCCGGTGCATAAGAACACCATGACGAACGAGATCAAATACATCGAGCCCAAAGCCCGCGTGTATTGAGGCCTGTGCCTTCGATCGTCTAAAGCGCGACGACCACGGTGCGCAGGACTTCGTCGTTGGACACCGGGCAATCAACCTGCTCGAGGACGCGCAGCGAAAATGGCGCCAAGTCCAGATAGACGCCAGACTTTAATCCATCGCGCGTGCGATAACCGCTGACGATGTCGAGGTTTGGAGCGGCCGGGCTGCGATAAACCGATTCCGTGACGATGGCACGCTTGAAGCTGCGGCGCAGATTGGCCAGCGCCGCCAGGATCGTCTCGTTCGACAGGTGCTGGAAGACTTCGCGAATTGTCACGATATCGCCGTCCGGCAAAGGGCCGCTGGCAACATTGATATGGTGGAAGCTGATTTTGCCAGCGTGTCCGAACTGCTGTTGATTGTAGTCGACGAGCTTGGGCGCGATATCGCAACCGTGGTAGCGGATCGGCCGCCGCAGGCGTTGCAGGATCCGCCTTGAAACCTGGAAATCGCCGCACCCGATATCAACCAGCGTGCGGATGGCAAGGTCGCGCTCAAGATAGCCCGTAACGAAGTCCTCATACGCCTTCGTAACGTCCGGCATTGAGCCCGGGCCGGAGTGATACCGAACGCCGCTCGCCCGCGCCCAAACGCCGCTTTCATAGATCTCGGTAAACGTCTGCTCGAGTGGAACGCCTTGAGCCAGCCGCTGTTCTCCGTCGAATTTGTAACGCTGCCACGGCTCATGCAGGCGCGCTGGAATGAGCGGTCGCAATAGCGACTTGATGCGGGTAGTCATGGACTGAATACAAGATCCGGGGCTGCTGGGTCAGCGGCTTGCTAGCGCGCGGCAGACCGATAGCATACCCCCGGGCGCTCACGCTGCCGATCCACCCATAGTGTAAACTTTTGGTTTCAGCGCTGGCTTTACATCGCGGCACGACGGCCTAAGCTTTGGACGTGGCAACGGGAACAATCCATTGAGCTCAGCACGTTCGAATGACACGGACGACGCGGACACCCGTATGCCGCCCGATCCGTTCGCTGCCGTGTTGCCGGCGCTGGCGGCCCTCGGTGCTGTGACGTCGATCGCAGCTGTCAATTGGGCGGGTCATGAAAAAACCGCCGCCCGCACCCGCACCAAGCGCAAAACCGGTGCCAGCTTGCGTGATCTGGAAACCTGCTGCCTCGGCCTGGTCGAGATCTTCCGGCGCTTTCAGCGCCATCCCAAAGTCTTTGCCGGTGAAGGCGCCCAGGCTTCGGCACCGCTGAAATTCGGCGTTCACGGCAAGCGTATCCGGGCTGACGCCCAGCGGCTTTACTTGCAGCTCATGAACGACATCGCCTCGATGATGGTGCTGGCGGCACAGAACGCCTTTGATGTCATGACGGCCATCGAGGATGGCGATATCGATGCCCCAGAAGAGATCTTCTTCGGTTTTGGCGAGCAGCAGGATAGGCTGAACGGCTTGATCCAGACGCGCGCCACACTGCGTATTGCTGTCGATACCGGCGCAGACGTTGCGAATATTTTGGTTGGTCTGGTGCGCGAGCTCCGGAAATATCAAAAGCCAGTGTAAAATTGCCGGGAAGTGACGCGGCAGCCTAAACCGGGCGCTAAAGAACCGCATCCCGGCCTGCACCCGGCCGTTGACAGCGCCGGTCTGTGAAGGTTCTGGTAGCGCTCAACATTTCCGGCCTCTCGAGGACGAAAGCCCAATGGTTCAACTGACCCTGCCGAAGAAGTCGAAGGTCACGCCCGGCAAGACCTGGAATAGCCCTGAGGGGGCCGGTACCTGGAAAGAATTCCGCGTCTATCGCTGGAATCCGGACGACGACGCCAATCCCCGCCTGGACACCTATTGGGTCGACCGCTCGTCTTGCGGGCCGATGGTGCTCGACGCGCTGTTGAAGATCAAGAACGAGATCGACCCAACGCTGGCGTTCCGCCGCTCATGCCGCGAGGGCATCTGTGGGTCGTGCGCCATGAACATCGACGGCACCAACACGCTCGCTTGCCTCAAGGCGATCGACGACGTGCGCAATGCGGTCAAGGTCTATCCGCTGCCGCACATGGAGGTCGTGAAGGACCTCGTGCCAGACATGACGAACTTCTACGCCCAGC
>JANMOL010000131.1:0-6703 GCA_031369245.1 Hyphomicrobium sp.
ACACCAACCCGGAAGTCGCGAGCGTTGGCCAGACTGAAGAAGAGCTCAAAACCGCTGGCATCGCGTATAAGGCCGGTAAGTTTCCGTTCACTGCCAACGGCCGCGCCAAGGTCAATCGCACCACTGACGGCTTCGTCAAGATCCTTGCCGATGCCGCAACCGATCGCATCTTGGGCGTGCATATCATCGGCGCGCACGCCGGCGATTTGATCGCGGAGGCCTGCGTCGTCATGGAATTCGGCGGCTCGGCCGAAGATCTGGCCCGCACGTGCCACGCCCACCCGACGCTAACCGAAGCCGTCAAAGAGGCAGCGCTTGCCACCGCCAAGCGCGCCATTCATATGTGAGCGAACCAAAAGGCCAGTCGTTGCGTTACACCTGTAACCCCACCGCCCTTGTGGGCAGGCCCCAGCGAGAGAGTTCGATCTATGAAAATCGCCCTGACATATCTTGCCATGCTGGCGGTGTTTCTCGCGCTCGATCTGACGTGGCTCGGGCTCGTCGCCAAGGATCTCTACCGCTCATCGATCGGTCATCTGATGGCCGATAATTTCAACGTCCCGGCCGCTGTCATCTTTTATCTGATGTATTTGGCAGGCGTGATGATCTTTGCCGTCAACCCAGCAGTCGAAGCCGGCGAGTGGACCAAAGCAGCCTTGCTCGGCGCGGGCTTCGGTTTTTTCTGCTACGCCACCTACGACCTGACCAACCTCGCGACCTTGAAAGACTGGCCGGTGACGATCTCACTGATCGACATGGCCTGGGGCACATTTCTGACAGGGGCCGTCGCAACCGCTGGCTATCTCGCCGCCACCCGTCTCTAAGCGCTACTCCATCGCTGTGACGGTAAAGCCCGCGTCACGCAACAGTGCGACGAGGCCCGCTGGTCCCGGCATATGCAGAGCGCCAACCGCGATCAGCGCATTGCCTTTTGCCAGAATGGGAAGCGCGCCGTCGCGCATCTTGGCGTTGCGATCGACCAGCAGGATTTTCAGAAAGCCATCGAACGCGCTCGCGGGAATGCCAGCCTTGGCAGCCATCGCCACTTGGAACGGCATGGTCGCGCCAAGCTGACGCTTGATGTACATCTGCACCAGCGTTTCCAGCATATCATCCGACCGGTCGGCGAATTTCAATCCGGCCTTCAGCATTTGCACCTGCTGATCGTCGGGAACGCTCGCCAGCGCTGCCAGTTGCGACTGTGGCGTCTCGAGCCCAAGGATCTCTTTGCCCTGCGATTTGGCATCCTTCTCAAGCTGCGAATCCAGCGCCGCCGCGCCAGCTTCCATGTTCTTGCGCTCGCAATCGGAGATCGCCAGC
This sequence comes from Hyphomicrobium sp., assembly GCA_031369245.1. Lineage (GTDB taxonomy): Bacteria > Pseudomonadota > Alphaproteobacteria > Rhizobiales > Hyphomicrobiaceae > Hyphomicrobium_B. The sequence goes on from JANMOL010000131.1 coordinate 1,321, forward strand.
AGCATGTTGATCAGCCACGGCCGCAGCATAGCGGCGAATTCGCCCGGCATGCCGGACTTGGCAACAAGCCCCTGCACCTTGGCAAACTCTTCAGGCGTCAGCTGGCCTTCGAGATTGCGCCCGTCGGTATAGATCAGCAGGTCGCCAGCCTGGCCGATCATCGCGGACATCGCTGAATCCGAAACGCCGGCAAACTCAAGAACAACGGTTTTTGAGGCGTCAAACACAGCGCGGATTTTGTCGCTCAGCGTCGTCACACGCGCGTCGCTCAAATGGATCGTGCCGAGCAGATGTGAGGGCGGCACGCCAGCCTTTTCGACTTTCCACAGGATCGCTTCGGTGTTGGCAACCTTGGCGGCGTCGCCCATGACGCGCTGATAAAGCTCCGGCTCTTTGGTCTGCACCTCCGCCAGCATATCGATGCCGCCGCATTGGGCGGGCGCCGTCGTCGCCGCTGCCGCTGTCGCCGCCGCAGGTTTGCCGGGCTCGGCCGCGCCGCATGGCGCCGCATACAAAAATGCCGGCAGCAGCATCACGGCCAATCGGCGCGTCAAAAAACGTTCAGTACGCATCACAAAACTCTCACGTTTCCAATTCGATATCGTGGGTTAGGCCGTCCCGGCGCGCGGATGCGCCTTGTCATAAACGCTGAGCAGGCGCTCACGATCCACTTCGGTATAGATTTGTGTTGTCGAGAGCGAGGCATGACCGAGCAGCTCTTGAATCTGCCGCAGGTCTGCGCCCGCCGACAGCAAATGTGTCGCAAAAGAATGTCGCAGTGCGTGCGGTGTTGCGGTCTCGGGCAAGCCCAATTCGGCACGCATGTTTTCCATGGCCAGCTGAATGAGGCGCGGCGACAGCGGCCCGCCGCGTGCGCCCAAAAACAGCGGCAGGTCCGCCTCAAGCGGATACGGGCAAAGCTGCAGATAGCGTTCGATCGCCGCCGTGACGATTGCCAGTGCCGGCACCATGCGCTCCTTGCCGCCCTTGCCGGTGATCATCATCACGTCACGGCCCTTGAGCGGGGCGGTGCGCGGCGTCAAACTCAGCGCTTCGCTGATCCGCAACCCGCAGCCGTAGAGCAATAGCATCACAGCGGTATCGCGCGCAGCGATCCAATCGTCAGCACGCATCGCACCGTGCGAAACGACAGCGGCCGCGGCGTCGACGTTCAAGGGCTTGGGCACCGAGTGCGGAATTTTCGGCAGCGCGATCTGCAGAACCACGCGATTTTTCAAAGTGTCTTCCCGCTCCAGCCAGCGAAAAAACATCCGCAATGCGGACAGCGAGCGCGACAGCGAGCGCGATACCGCACCCGATTTGCGGCGGCTCGCTAAAAACGCCCGAAAGGTCTTGGCATCGGCCCGCGCCAGATCTCCAAGGCAGGGCGGATGACCAAGGTGCGTTTTCAAAAAGCCAAGGAATTGTCTAAGATCCCGCGCGTACGCGTCGCGCGTCGCGCTGGCTTGGCCGCGTTCACTCGTGAGATGCCCAAGCCACCCATCGACCGCCGTCCGCAGATCATTGCCAAGCGGCAATTCCGCGTCACCCGTCAAAATGTCATCGAGCGTTTCGGTCAACGGTGCCGTGCCTCATTGGTGCCGCGCGACAGTCTCGCGGAACGCGTTAACGCTTCGTTAACGCGTTCTGAAATCCGCATCTACAACACCTTGCCAGGGTTCAAGATCCCCATCGGGTCGAGCGCTCGCTTGATCGCCCGCATCATATCCAACTCGGTCTCCGACTTGAATTGCACCAGCGCTTCGCGCTTCATTTGGCCGATGCCGTGCTCGGCCGAAATCGAGCCGTCCATCTCGGCAACAAGCCCGTGCACGGCATCCGACATCACCTCCCACAGCGCGAGATAGCGGGCTTTGTCCATGCAGTCGGGCTGAGTCACATTGTAGTGCACATTGCCGTCGCCGAAGTGTCCAAACGGCACCGGCCGCGCGCCGGGGCAGACGCGGTCCACCACCGGCGCCGCCCGCGCCAAAAACTCCGGTATGCGCGCCATCGGCACCGAAACATCGTGCTTGATGCTGCCGCCAGCGCCTTTCTGGGCTTCCGATAAGCTCTCGCGCAGCCGCCACAGATCGCGCGATTGGGCCAGCGATCCAGCGATCACCGCGTCGAGCACGACGCCATCGTTACTGGCTTTGACGAGCAGCGCTTCAAGCTGGCTGGCCGCTCGTCCGCCGGTCTCTCCACTGGAAATTTCGAGCAGCGCATACCACGGGTGCGGGCTTGCGAACGGATCGCGCGTGTTCGGCACATAGGCGACTGCAAACTCCATCGCGCGCCGCACCCAGAATTCAAACGCCGTCAGCGTGCTGCCGGCTGTCTCTTCCGCAACCCGAAACAGCCGCAACGCCGCTTCAGGGCTGTCGAGCGCCACCAGCGCGGTTGCCATCTCAGCCGGGCGCGGCAGCATTTTCAGCGCCGCCGCCGTGATCACCCCGAGCGTGCCCTCCGAACCGATCAGCAAATCGCGCAAGTCGTAGCCCGTGTTGTCTTTTTTCAGCGTGCGCAGGCCATGCCAAACGCGGCCATCCGCCAGCACCGCTTCGAGACCCAGACACAGGTTGCGGGCGTTGCCATAGGCCAGCACCGCCGTGCCGCCCGCGTTTGCAGCCAGCACGCCGCCAATCTGGCAGCTGCCTTCAGAGGCCAAGCTCAGCGGGAATAAGCGCCCGGCTTTTTCAGCGACAGCCTGCGCTTCGCTAAGCGTCACGCCGGCTTCCAAAATCATCGTGCCGCCATCGGCATCGACAGCGCGGATTTTTTTGAGCCGCCCGACCGACAGCACGATCTCATCGCCGCGCGTCGACGGAATTTGCCCGCCAACGAGCCCGGTGTTGCCGGCTTGCGGCACCACGCCGACGCCGTGCTCATGGGCAAGAGCAAGAATGCGCGAAACCTCACCGGTCGAACCGGGCCGCAGCACCACCGGCGTGCGGCCGCTGTACAGATCGCGCCACTCGCGCAGATATCCGGCCTGATCCTCGGGCCGCACGAGCGCGTTGGCCTCGCCGACAATCTCGGCAAAGCGAACGATCAAACCCGGCAGCAGCGTTGTCAGCGTCACGATGGCGTCAGCTCCTTAACCAAACCAAGTCCACAGGCACTCAGCCCATGATCTCAGTTTGCCACGTCCACACAGGGCGGGGAAAAGATTGCGCGCGCATCACTCAAAAAGCTCACAACATCCTGAATTAAATACCAAATATCGTATCTTCAGCCAATCTTCTGGCCAGTCTTTTTCCAGTCCGCAACAAACGTCGCGAGACCTGAATCCGTTAGCGGATGCTTAACCAGCGCCTTCAAAATCGACGGTGGCATGGTCGCCACATCGGCGCCGATCATGGCCGCCTCCTTGACGTGGTTCACGGTCCGGATCGAGGCTGCGAGGATGTCGGTCGAGAGATCGGGATAATTATCGTAGATCGTGCGGATCTCGCGGATCACGTCCATCCCGTTGAGCCCGATATCATCCAAGCGTCCGATGAACGGCGACACGAACGTCGCGCCGGCTTTGGCCGCCAGTAGCGCTTGATTGGCTGAAAAGCACAGTGTCACGTTGACCATCGTGCCGTCACCGGTCAGCGCTTTGCAGGCTTTCAGCCCGTCCATCGTCAGCGGCACTTTGATCGTGACGTTCTTGGCAATTTTGCGCAGCACTTCGGCCTCAGCCATCATGCCCGCATAGTCGGTCGCCGCCACTTCAGCCGAAACAGGCCCCGGCACCACGGCGCAAATCTCAGCCACGATGTCCTTGAAATCGCGCCCGGCTTTCGCGACCAGCGTCGGATTGGTCGTGACCCCGTCCAGCAGCCCGGTCGCGGCCAGTTCTTTGATCTCGGCCACGTCCGCGGTATCGACGAAGAATTTCATTCTGGTCTCCTGAAAGGCCCCCGATAGCGCGCCTGGATCCAAGGGGGGACCAAGCCGGATCCCAGGCGCCTTGCCCCAAGCTCGCCTCATGGCGCGGCCTAGGCTAAACCCGGTGATTCTGAACCAAGCTTCTAGCCTCGCGGCGGCCCCTTTGGATAGTCTGTTCGAACCTTTGGATAAGGACCCGGCGCCCGCCCGCCCCAGCGTGCCCGTGCTGATGCCGGTCGCGCTCGACCAGACCTACGATTACCTCGTGCCAGATGGCCTTGAGCTGGCGCCCGGCAGCTTTGTGCTGGTGCCATTTGGGCCCCAAAGCCGGGTCGGCATTGTCTGGGACGCGCCGTGCGGCGAGCAAAAGCCGGTTAAGCCAGAAAAAATGAAACCGCTGACCACCCGGCTCGATGTCCCGCCGCTGCCGGTCATCTCGCTGCGCTTCGCGGAATGGATTGCCAAATACACGCTTGCCCCGCTCGGCATGGTGGCGCGCATGATGATGAGCGCGCAGGACGCGTTTGAAGCGCCCAAGCCGCGCTTTGGCATCGCCATCGTCGATGACGCCCCGCCGCCCGCGAAAATGACCGCTGCTCGCAGCAAGGCACTTGAGATCGCACGCGACGGTCTCGTCCGCGCCAAATCCGAACTTGCGCACCTGGCCGGCTGCTCGACCGGCGTCATCGACGGCCTGGTGCTGGCTGGCAATCTGGTCGAGGTCGTCATCCCGGAAAAAGGCTTCCCGCATCCCAAGCCGCGCCACGCCGTAACCCAATTCACCGATGATCAAGCCCGCGCCGTCTCAGCGCTGGAAGGTGCCGTCGCCGCCGGCAACTTTTCGGTGTCGTTGCTCGACGGTGTTACCGGCTCCGGCAAAACCGAAGTCTATTTCGAGGCCGTCGCGCGTACGCTCGAAGCCGGCCATCAAGCGCTCATCATGCTGCCAGAGATCGCGCTCACCAGCCAGTTCCTCGATCGCTTTCAGCGCCGCTTCGGCGTTCAACCGGTTGAGTGGCATTCAGCCCTGTCGCCAGCCGAACGAGGCCGCATCTGGAAGGGCGTCGCGCGTGGCGAGGTCCGCTGCGTCGTCGGCGCGCGCTCAGCGTTGTTCCTGCCCTTCCCGGAACTCGGCTTGATCATCATCGATGAAGAGCACGACCAGGGCTACAAGCAGGATGATCGCGTGCACTATCAGGGCCGCGATATGTGCGTGGTGCGCGGCAACCTCGGCAAGTTCCCGGTCATCTTGGCATCTGCCACGCCGTCGATCGAAAGCCACGTCAACGCCATCACCGGCCGCTATCGACACGTCGTTTTGCCGGGCCGCTTCACCGGCGTCGATATGCCGGACGTGACGGCTATCGATTTGAAGCGCGAAGGCCCCGAGCCCGGTAAATGGCTCGCCCCGCGCCTCGTCGCTGCCATGACCGAGACGATGCAAAAAGGCCAGCAATCGCTGCTGTTTTTGAACCGCCGCGGCTACGCGCCCTTGACGCTGTGC
>JANMOL010000148.1:0-3083 GCA_031369245.1 Hyphomicrobium sp.
CAACACGAAGACGCATGACTTCGTTGCGCGGGTGAACGAGAACACCGGTGGGAAGGGCTGCGATGTGATTTACGACTCAATCGGCAAAGACACATTCCCCGCGTCTCTCGAATGCCTGAAGCCGAAGGGGCTTTGGGTGTCGTTTGGCAACGCCTCGGGACCCGTGCCGCCGTTAGATCTGTCACACCTCAAAGGCTCGCTGTTTGCCACGCGGCCGTCGCTTTTCGCCTATACGGCGAAACCTGAAGATCTTGCCGCCAACGCCGCAAACCTGTTCGCCATGGTGACGAGCGGAAAAATCAAAATCGCGGTCAACCACAGCTATCCGTTAGCGGACGCCGCCGCAGCCCACCGCGACCTCGAGGGCCGCAAGACAACCGGATCCATCATTCTCATTCCGTAAAGGCCGTGCATGTCCCAAGACGTTCTCGAAGAGGCCATTACGCTCTACTTCTGGCCGACGCCGAATGGCCTCAAGATCTCGATTATGCTTGAGGAACTGGGGCTTCCCTATCGCGTGCATTATATCGATATCGGGCAGCGCGAGCAATTCGCGCCGGATTTTCTCAAGCTCTCACCGAACAATCGCATTCCAGCGATCGTCGATCCCGAGGGCCCTGACGGTCAGCCGATCGCGATCTTTGAATCGGGCGCGATCCTGCAATACCTTGGCCGCAAGCAGGCGCAGTTCTATTCGACCAACGAACGGCGCAAGGCGGAAATCGATCAATGGCTATTCTGGCAGATCGGCGGGCTGGGGCCGATGGCGGGACAGTTTTTTCATTTCAACAAATATGCGGCTGAAAAGATTCCCTATGGCATCGACCGCTATAGGACCGAAGTCACCCGGCTGTTCGGCGTCATGGAGCGCCGCCTCGCGCAAGCGCCCTATCTCGCCGGTGAGTATTCGATTGCCGACATCGCCTGCCTGCCGTGGATCAAGTTGTGGCGTGATCTCGAGCAGGATATCAGCCAGTTTCCGCATCTTGAGCGCTGGCTCAAGGCGATTAAAGCCCGGCCGGCTGTTCAGCGCGGTTTAGCCGTTGGCAAAGATGAGGCGGCGCGCCAGAATTCCTGAGGCTGGCCTATCGGCCGCCCGCTAAGCGGTCGGGATCAACAGCGCGGCCGGTGACTTTCTGGAAGGCCATGGCACCAAGCACCTTGTTGGATGTGACGTGGCGGACGGAAGCATTTGTGCCCGGCAAGGCGTTGGTCTCGGGTGACTCAGCGTCCGCTTCATAGGCTTCTGCCGTTGTCGCGCCGAGGTAGGCCGGTGAGCGGCCGGCTTCGCCTGCGCATCCGGCCAGCGACACAGCCGCCAATCCAGCGATCACAACTGCCATAGCCGATTGCCGCCGCATGATTTGCCCCTTTGCCGCTCATTTCGAGCAGCGCAACGTCATTGGGGTAGACTAGCGGCCCGCGCATGAACCCAGGCTGAATGCTCTTTCAGGTGCCCGCCGCGCCGCCTCCACGCCGCCACCACGACGCCTCGGGCGCTGGCGCCGGATGCGCAAAAATCGAAAGTTCGGAGCGTGGTTAGCAATCGATTGCGGGCTCTCTTAAGACCCGGTTACAGACCATCGCATTGCGGACAAACTGTCCTGTCCTGAGGCGAATTTCTCCCATTTTTCAATGAACGTTGCGCAAGTCTTGAGACATCGGCTGCGCGCCGTTTACGACTTGTCATCCGCGTGCTGACATGTTTTCCGCCAAGCGGTGCCGGTGTTCTGGCTCGCGGCTCCAGCGCGGACCACGGCCATCCTGCCGCCCGGCGCTGAACGAAATTGAGTAACGGAGTAGAGACCCATGGCGCGGATCGATTTTTCCTCGCGTGACACCATCGAGTTTGCAGCCGAGGGCGGTCAGCCCGACGCGCTGTTTGAACTTGGCCTGATCTATTGCACCGGCCGCGATGGCACGGTGGATCTGGTGCAGGCCCACAAGTGGTTCAATTTGGCAGCGATGCGCGGCAACGAAGCCGCTAAAGAGTATCGCCTCGAACTGGCCCGCGACATGAGCAAAGCCGATGTCGCCACGGCGCAGAAGCTAGCGCGCGAGTGGATGAAGTCACTGCACTGAAATCCCGGCGCTTCCGTCAGCGACCGGTGGCACGGTAATCGCCGCGCCGGCTGATCGGCCAGCGGTGTCCGATCAGCATGATCCAAAGAGTGACGTAATGCACGTCCACGTCTTCTTGGCGGCGTCACCCACGGCCTTGCCAGCTTTGCTGAGCGCGCCGCCGGCACTTTGTGCGACGTTCCCTGCAGCCTCGCTTGCGGCTTTGCCGCCGTCCTGCAGCTCTTTGCCAGCCGTCTCGGTGCCCTTCTTGACCATCTCTTCAACGGTCTTTGGTTCTTTGACCGCCTCAGGCTCTATGGCGGTCTTAGGCTGCTCAGCGGTCTGAGGGGGCGTGCCGGACTTTGGTATTTCGGTCACGGCTGGCTGGCCCGCGGGCAGCGGCGCTGGCGCCTGTGTGGCCGTCAGCGGATCAGCCGGCTTTGGCAAGGCCGGTGCGGTCCCTTCGGACGTCGCAGCATCAGGCGCTGCGATTGCTTCAGCCGCACTGTCACTCGGTATCCCGCCCGGGTTAGGATTGGCGAGCAGCTTTTTATCCCCCTGGCAGGGTGCGGATTTGGCCCGCTCCACCGAGCAGCTCGCATGACCGCCCGCCTTGGCCAATTCGGTCATACAATAGAGTGTCAGACGGGAATCGGGTGCCTCACCGGCACCGTCGATCACGCAGGCATAGCGGGCGTCGGGCCCAGTGCAGGCGACACACAGTTCGGCGGCGCGCGCGGTCCCAGCCATATCGACTGCCACCCCGGCCGCCAGAGCGACCGCCGCCGCGATGGCATTGCTACCCTTCGCCATACCGTCTCCCGGCTGACGTTGGATCCGCAGCCGCCTCCGATCGTTTTGTAATCAGTCTCGATGATTAGCTACAGCAGGACCGGCTCCAGGTCGAGGCCGCTCCATCGGGTGGCATCGGCCCTATTGGCCCTTTCGGCATGGTCGTGCGGGGTCCAGCCACAATGTGGGATGGCCCAACGTGCAATGGCCCAACTTGCAATGGTTATGGG
>JANMOL010000164.1:0-2711 GCA_031369245.1 Hyphomicrobium sp.
CTGCTCGGCAAGGCGATCGATTTTGCCCGTCTCGGGCTGCTGATCATCGACGAAGAACAGCATTTCGGCGTCAATCACAAAGAGCGCCTGAAGAGGATGCGTGAAGACGTCCATGTGCTGACGCTGTCAGCGACGCCGATCCCGCGCACGCTGCAGTTGGCGCTGACCGGCGTGCGCGAACTGTCGCTGATCACCACGCCGCCGGTTGACCGGCTGGCGGTCCGTACCTACATCTCGCAATTCGATCCGGTGATCTTGAAAGAGGCCTTGCGGCGCGAGCGTTTCCGCGGCGGCCAGACGTTCTATGTGGCGCCGCGCATTTCTGATCTCGACGAGGTTGCCGAATTCCTGCGCGAAGCCGTGCCGGATCTGACCTTCGCCCGCGCCACCGGCCAGATGACGCCGACCGAACTCGAAGATGTCATGACGGCGTTCTACGAAGGCAAATACGATATCCTGCTGTCGACCGCGATTGTCGAAAGCGGCCTCGATGTGCCCAACGCCAATACACTGATCGTGCACCGCGCCGATATGTTTGGCCTGGCCCAGCTGTATCAGCTGCGCGGCCGTGTTGGCCGTTCCAAGACGCGGGCGTACGCCTACATCACCACGCCGCCGGGCCAAAAGCTGACGGACGGGGCGGAGAAGCGGCTGAAAGTTTTGCAATCACTCGACACGCTCGGGGCCGGCTTCTCTCTGGCCTCACACGATCTCGATATTCGCGGGGCGGGCAACATGCTCGGCGAGGAGCAGTCGGGTCACATCCGCGAGGTCGGCTTCGAACTCTATCAGGCTATGCTGGAAGAGGCTGTCTCGGCCATGAAGGGCGGCGATCTCGAAGCGGCCGATAAGTGGAGCCCGGAAATTCAGCTCGGCACCTCGATTATGATCCCCGAAAGCTACGTCGCGGATCTGCAATTGCGCCTCGGGCTCTATCGCCGTCTCTCGACGCTCGAAAAGCGCAGCGATATCGATGCCTTTGCGGCCGAACTCGTCGACCGGTTCGGCAGCCTGCCGGCCGAAGTGCAGCATCTGCTCGACGTCATGGAGATCAAGGGGCTGTGCCGCATCGCTGGCATCGCCAAGGTCGATGCGGGGCCGAAGGGCGGCGTGATCACGCTCCATAAAAACGCGTTCGCCAACCCGGATGGGTTGGTGGCGCTGGTGCAGTCGTCACGCGGCGGGTTGAAGGTGCAGCCCGATCAGCGGCTGGTCTTCAGGGCGGATTGGGATCTGCCGGAGGCACGCCTCAAGGGCGTCAGGGCGCTGGCGCATCAATTCGCGGATCTGGCCGGTCAGGCGAAAAAAGCCGCCTGATCGGTGTTGGTCTGGTGCTAGAGCCTTGCGAGCGGGCAACTTTATTCCGCAGCGTCGCTAGTGTCGGCTTCGCTGTTGTGGCGCAGGGACCCGCGGATGCGCGCGCCTTCTTCGGCCGAGAACGTATCGTGGAAAATTTCGCTATCGACGTTGGCGGTCTTTTCGAGACGCACACGCTTGGCGCGGACGACGCCGCGTGTGGCGCCGCGAATGACGACATCATCGGCGACAATCCCGCCTTCGATGGCAGCGTCGACATCAACGATCAGCAGTTTGCACTGAATGTTGCCGTGGACTTTGCCTTTGACGAGAATATCGCCTTGGCTCTCGAGATCGCCGCGCATCGTCAGCCACTCGTTGATGATCGAGCAGTTCTGTTCGCCGGCGTTAGCGTGGGCGGTAAAGGCCCGGCCGTTGGATGTTGCGGCCCCCGCTGTGGCGCTGCGATCGATCTCGAATACGGTGGCCGTCGTGGACGGGCCGTCCGGCTTTTTGGCGTTAAACATCTGACAAGGCCTTTGAATGTGGGTCTACTGATCTTTAAAAAAGGTATCATGAAACCAATACGGAGCTGGCCTTAAGATCGAATTAACTTTACTCGCCAAGCGGTGGGCGTGTGCCAGTTCGATTCCCAGTTCGATTCCCACTGCCATTCTCAGTGCCAGTGCTCACACGATCCGGGCGAGCGTTGCTAACGCGCGACGTTGGAGCTTGCCGTTGGCGGTTCGCGGCAGCTGCGCAACGACGGTGACTTTGCGCGGGCACTTGTAGGCGGCGAGCTGTTCGGCCGCGAAGGCTTTCACCGCCGAGCTATCGAGCGTCACGCCGGGTGCTGGAACGACAAACGCGCCGATGATATGGACACCAGTTGCCACCTCAACCTCGGCACAGGCGGCCTCTGCAACTCCGGCCATGGTCGCGAGCACCGCTTCGATCTCGAGCGGCGAGACGCGATAGCCGCCGGCATTCAACAGTTCGTTGGCGCGCCCGAGATGCGTAATGTAGCCGTCAGCGTCGATCCGGCCGAGATCACCGCCGGTGAACCACGGGCCGCGCAGCACTTCGGCGTCCTCAGCGGGGCGGTTCCAGTAGCCGAGCATGAGCCCCGGATCCGAACGATGGACTGCGATCAGCCCGTCGCTGCCAGCGGGCAGGGGATCATCGCCTCCTTCGAGCGCGAGGATTGCAATGCGGCGGCCGGCCTGGGCCTTGCCGACCGTGCCGGCGCGGCGCGGCACCGATGGGCCGGTCGAAATGTAGGTTGAGATCTCGCTCATACCAAGCGCTTCGTAGAGCGGCCGTCCGGTGGCAGCGGTCCACGCGGTGATCAAGTCTGGCGGTGGCGTTTCGCCCGCCATCAAACCGTGCCGCACCCGGCGCGGACGACTTCGGTC
>JANMOL010000171.1:0-2352 GCA_031369245.1 Hyphomicrobium sp.
CGCGCCGCTCTGCGGAGCCGCGCGGCCCGGACACTTCCGCGGCGTCTGCACCGTCGTTCTGAAATTGTTCCAGATCGTCGCGCCGCAGATGGCCGTCTTTGGCCTGAAGGATTTCCAGCAGTGCGCCGTGATCCGCCGGATGGTCCGCGATCTCAATCTGCCGGTGCGCATTGTCCCGGTACCGACAGTGCGCGAAGCCGACGGCCTGGCGATGTCGTCACGCAACGCTTACCTGACGGCGGATGAGCGCAAAATCGCGCCCACGCTCTACGCTGTGATTTCAGGCTTGGCGGCCGAGATCGGCGGCGGCGCGGACATTCCAGCCAGCGTGGCGCGCGCCAAACTGAAACTGCGCGACGCCGGCTTCAAAAAAATCGACTATCTCGAGGTTCGCTGCGCCGAGACGCTCGCAGCCCCCGCTCTCGAGGGCCCCGCTATCGAGGGCCCCGGCAGCCCGCGCCGCCCGCTGCGGGTGCTGGCCGCTGTCCGGCTCGGCAAGACGCGGCTGATCGATAATGTGGCGGTATGAGGCCGCTTATCCGTGGCTTCGACGCCACATCCGCGCGTTGCGTGTGGTATCCGCCCGGCTGAGCGCGGTATAAGTCCGGCATCCAGATTCGCCTGCGCGGTATCCGCTCGGCGTTGCGTACCGCTTTCGCGCCTGACTTGAGCGCTGCGTCACGCCGCCGATGGGACCTCACATGGCCAAATCGCAAACCGACCTGTTTTCCTTATCTGAGAGCGAAATGACCGATAAATCGTCGCGTGTCCGTAAACCGTCCGACGCGTCCGACAGCTACACCGCCGCCAACATCGACGTGCTGGAAGGCCTGGAGCCGGTTCGCCGTCACCCGGGCATGTACATCGGCGGCACGGATGAGGCAGCCCTCCACCACCTGTTCGCCGAAGTCATCGACAATTCCATGGACGAAGCCGTCGCTGGTCACGCCAGCTTCATCGAAGTCCGGCTCGACGCCCAAGGTTTCTTGTCGGTGACCGATAACGGCCGCGGCATCCCGGTCGATGCGCACCCGAAATTCAAAAACAAGTCGGCGCTTGAAGTCATCATGACCACGCTGCACTCGGGCGGCAAGTTCGACGCCAAGAATTACAACACCAGCGGCGGCTTGCACGGGGTCGGCATCTCGGTGGTCAACGCGCTGTCTGAGCTGTGCGAAGTCGAAGTGGCGCGCGGCCAGCAGCTCTATCGCATGGTGTTCAGCCGCGGCCTGGCGCAAACCAAGCTCGAAAAGCTCGGCTCGACGATGAACCGGCGCGGCACCACCGTGCGCTTCAAGCCGGACGACAAGATTTTCGGCAAAGGCGCAACCTTCAAGCCTGCCCGGCTGCTCAAGATGGCGCGCTCGAAGGCCTACCTGTTTTCGGGTGTCGAAATCCGCTGGTCGTGCGATCCCGCTGTCATCACCGACGACACCCCGGCCGAGGCGGTGTTCCATTTTCCAGGCGGCCTCAAGGATTTTTTGGCCGCGTCCGTTGACGGCACCACGCCGGTCACCAAGGAAATGTTCGCGGGCCGGGCTGGCAAGGATGATGGCCACGGCTCGGTCGAGTGGGCGGTGGCGTGGATTTCGGATGAGGATGGCTTTTCATCCTCGTACTGCAACACCATCCCGACGCCCGACGGCGGCACCCATGACGCCGGTTTCCGCCAGGCGCTGTACAAGGGCCTGCGAGCCTACGGCGAGCTGACCGGCAACAAGAAGTCGGCGCAGATCACCTCCGATGATGTCATGGGCACGGCCGCCTCGATGCTGTCGGTGTTCATTCGCGGCGCAGCGTTTCAGGGCCAGACCAAGGGGCGGCTGTCAACGCAAGAAGCGACCAAGATCGTCGAGACCGCGGTGCGCGATGCCTTCGACCACTGGCTGGCCGATAGCCCGCAGCAGGCCACCAAACTTTTGGAGTGGTGCGTCGAGCAATCGGAAGACCGCCTGAAGCGGCGGCGTGAAAAGGAAGTTTCCGCAAGTTCCGGAGTCCGGAGCATTCGGGCCACCATTGGATCGCCCGACTTCTTCATCAATAATCTCAAGTTCATTCTCAGTTACCCGGCCGTTGAGCACGACGGGAAGGTCTGCATCTCGCGAATGGACCTTGTCAAACTCGTCGAGCCCGTCATGCGCCCGAGCAGGATCAAGAACGCCGAACCGATCGACACCGTGGTCCTTGATGCAGGTCACGGCGGGCATGACAACGGCGCCTTGAGCATATGGGGGCCGGAAAAGTCGTTTGCGCTTGATGTCGTGCTTCGCGCAAAGGCGCTGCTTCAAGCTACCGGACTCAAAGTCGTGCTGACCAGGAAGGACGACACATTCATCTCGCTCGATGAACGCG
>JANMOL010000172.1:0-1758 GCA_031369245.1 Hyphomicrobium sp.
GCCCGTTCTGTTGGGCGCACACGCTAGCACAGGAATTGCAGCCGCCTTTGCAGCCGGCGCTGTGTTGCGTTAAGCGGCGGCCGCGGCGTTTTCTGTTTAGCCGCTGCCGCGCTGTTATCTGTTAAGCCGCTGCCGCGGCATTTTCCGTTCAGCCGCTGCAACGGTGGGCCATTTGGCAATAAAAAAGGCCAGCAGCGCCCCCGCGGCTGCTGGCCTTTTCCGCTTTAAGCCGGGCTCCCCGTCCGCCCGGCTGTCTTAACGTCGTTGCGTCGCCTTAGGCGCGTTCTTTCTCAACCACAGGTGCGGGCGCTGCCAGCACAGGTGTTTCGATTTCGATGCGCTCGCGGCGGCGTGGCACGGCTGGCTGGAACGCACGGCGGGCGTGAGTTTCGCAGTACGGCAGGCCCGGAACTTTGTTGCGGCCGCAGAAGTGGAAGTCGGCCAGCTGCGGATCGCCGATCGGCCAGCGGCAGCTGCATTCGCCCAGCGTCTGAATTGTTTTACTCTCGGCGAGCGGAATGATCAGTTCTTCGGCCGGTGGCACATAGGCCTCGCCGTCGCCCGCGAACAGGCCGCGGACCGCCGGATTTCCAATTTGCTGGAAACGCGGCTTGGCGGCAACGCGCTTGGCATTCGCCATGCGGGCCCGAGGCCGGTGCGTTTTCATGCGTGATGTTGTGGCCCGGCCCGAAAGGCCGAGGCGGTGGACCTTGCCGATTACGGCGTTGCGCGTCACGCTGCCAAGGCGCCCCGCGATTTGGCTAGCGCTTAAGCCTTCCGACCAGAGCTTCTTTAAAAGCTCCACGCGTTCATCCGTCCAACCCATGGGTCGATCGCTCCCTGTCGAGCCGCGTTAGCGGCGGTGCACCCCCCGGTGCCCGCAGAAAAAAGACGGCCGCGAACGAACCCACTCCCGCGCGTCCCATAGAGACGCGGCGGCGAGGGACGACGGTCCCGACCGGATACAAACGCTTGAACTTGGGAAACGCGGAACACAGCGTGCCGTAGACGACGCGGGCCGCTCCGAATGGGAGGGCCCTGGCACGGGCGGATCAACTGACAACCGAGCAGGAGGCCGATGAAGCCGCCACATCTCGTGATCCAACGAGCGGCAAGTTACAACATGCTGAATCCCGTCTACAAGGCGAGGCTGTTCTGAAACAGCCATTGACAGGGAAACGTTGCTGCCATGCCACAGATTGATTCGTGACCGTGGATATGTCGCGTTGGCGGCAAGGATGCCTCAGGGGTTCAACCGGCGGCATGTAGCTTTGCTCAAACGGCCTTTGATTACGGGCTCTGGTCATCCCTCCGCGTTGACAGCCACAGCGCCGCCGCGTATCTACAGTTGTAGCAGGGCCGCCAGGAATGGGCGGCTTTTTGGTTTTTTGGCGCAAGGATCGTGCTCTGATGTCGGGGTCCCGTGCGGTGACTGGGGAAAAACCCCACGCCGCTCCTCAGCAGGGACAGGCAACCGCCGCCGTGATGGGCACCTACGCCCGTCAGGACATCGTTTTCGCGCGCGGCGAAGGCTGCTGGCTGGTCTCGGCCGCCGGCGATCGCTACCTCGATTTTGGCTCAGGTGTCGCGGTCAATGCGCTCGGCCATGCCCATCCAAGGCTGGTCGCGGCGCTGACGGCGCAAGCCGAAAAGCTGTGGCACACCTCCAATCTTTATCGCGTCGAGGGCCAAGAGACGGTCGCGGACCGGCTGGTCGCGCTGACGTTCGCGGAACGGGTATTCTTCTGCAACTCCGGC
>JANMOL010000186.1:0-4027 GCA_031369245.1 Hyphomicrobium sp.
GCCCAGACACCGGCCAGCCACGCCAGAACGCCGCCGCCCGTCGCTTCGGCCTTGGGGACAAACCAGCTGGGCGCGGCCGGCGGGGCGCAATTCATGCGCATGCCGGACCCCGTGAGGTAGCCGCGGCGGATCTTGCCGGCGCCGATGGCCTCGGCCACGCGCTTGTCCCGGCGTTCGGCGCCGGACAGCTTGCGCACCCAGCCGCGGAAGGGGAGCACGCTGCGGGTCTTGTCGCTGACCGCGCCGACCGCGGCGTCGCCCGCCGCCTGTCTGATCTTCTGGCCCCGCGTGCGCCGGTCGGGCGGCGGCGGCTCGTCCAGGTCCGGCCCCAAGGCTTCGTTCAGGCGGCCGACCTCGCCCGCGATGGCCTCGCAGGTCTTGAAGCCATCCATCTCGTAGGGGCCGGCGACGGCTGAAGCGCCAGTGCTGCAGGCGGGCAGGATTTGCTCGACATCACCGCCTTCACGGACATCACGGCTGCAACGTTTGCAGCCCATATCACTCTGACGGACGTTGGCGCCGACGTGCTGGTCACGATCGACGGCAACGCAAACCAGACGATCCGGCTCGGCGGCGTTGCCGACGTTTCGATGATCGATCAGAGCGACTTTATTCTTTTTTTCTGACGTGGGGTGCGCAACGCCGAGCGACGCGCCAAGGGAGAGAGCGCCGCGGCGCGAAAGGAAGAAGAGTGACATGTGGTGGTCCTCATCAGTTTGCTAAGACAAATGGGACGTTAGCTGCGGCTGCATTCGGCACGAACCAAGAAGAAATGCTGAGCTTATGCAAAAGCAGGAAATTGCAGCTATGTGCTGAATTCCATTTGTTCTATCTCGTACAGAAGTGAATTTGCTTGTTCTGCTCGATGCCGTGCTTTGTGAGCGCCACGTCCGTCCAGCTGCTGAACGGCGCAACCTTCACCTTCAGCCGTTTGCCACGGCCTCGGTCGGCTGCGACGCCTGCTTCATGATCGCTTGGTCCTCAGGCGACTGAAAGGCCTTGTTCCAACGGTACGCGCCAGATAGCTCGCCACTCCGGTCGCTGAAATCTTGGTCCAGGTCCGGAGCGTTGGTTCAACAATCGAACGGTTCGATCCCGCGACGTCCGAGCGACGCTTCACGATCGGAGCGCCCGACGGCATTTCTGACGTTGAGCTAACGCCGCTTTTGTGGCACTCCGAAAGCAGGCGCCTCACGTTGTCATTGCTACACGACTGCAATTGCCGCTGAATGCTCGATATTCATGTCTCCGCGGATGCCGGGGCGATCTCGGTGGTTTGTGAAGCGACGGATTTGTCAGCAGCACGCGTTCACTAGGAACCGTTAGCCCGGATGCGCGTTAACGGCCAGCGTTCGCCGCTGCCTTTGGGAGCATTTGGCGTTTTGGGGCTTCGCAAAATGGAAACGTGGCTGAAATTCATCGTTAGCTGCGCAGTGCTGATGGCAACCATCACGCTAGCAGCGGCGGTATTCTCGGAAAGCCTGCCGACCGTCGCTGCGCCACCGAATCCGAGCTCTGAGAAAAGTGGTCGAGCGCAAGCAACACAGGGGAAATCAGCGCCAAAAGGCAGCGATACTCTCGATCAGGCTATCGTTGTGGAAACAGCAGTCGCGCGGCCAAGCAAAACAACTAGCGATATCCGCGCGATTGGCACGCTGCAGTCCGACGAGTCCGTTCAGATAGCGTCCGAGATCGCCGGGCGCATTGCAAGCATTGAATATAAAGAGGGACAACCCGTGCGCAAGGGGGACGTGCTGCTGAAGCTCGACGAAGCCCTCGCGCGGGCTGAACTTGCCGATGCTAAGTCTCGAAGCAACCTTGCGATCGTCAACAATGAGCGGACGAGTACGCTGTCGAAGCAAGGTTATGCCACTGGCCGATCTCGCGACGAAGCGGTGAGCACATTCGAAACAGCGCAGGCTGCGTTGCAACTTGCCGAAACGCGATTGGCTAAACATACCCTGACAGCGCCATTCGATGGAGTTGCGGGCGTGCGCAACGTGTCCGCGGGTGCTTTCATTCCGATTGGGCAAGCTTTGATCAACATCGAAAAGATCGATACGCTGAAAGTCGATTTCCGGGTTCCGGAGTTGTACCTAGCACAAATCGAGGCCGGTCAGAAAATCGAGGTCGCCGTCGATGCCTTGAACGGACAGACGTTTCCCGGCGAAATTTATGCGATCGACCCGCTCATCGACGTCAACGGGCGCGCCTTAAAGATCCGCGCGCGCCTGCCGAATGGCGACGGCGCGCTTCGTCCGGGGCTGTTCGCCCGGATAACAATCAAGGGTTTGACTGAACGCGACGTTGTAATGGTGCCGGAAAGCGCGATTGTGCCGCGCGGTGCCGACGCGTACGTATTTAAGATCGACAACGGCAGAGCGATTGAGTCTCGGGTTAAGCTCGGTGCACGCTTCGATGCTCAGGTTGAAATTCTCGAGGGACTTGAGGCCGCAGCGACCGTAGTCGTTGCAGGCCAGCAGAAGTTGCGTAACGGATCGGCCGTCGAGGTGGTTGCCGCGAAGTCGTCACCCGCTTGGCCCGCACCGTCACAGCCTGCGCCGGGAAGCGGCTGATGAGCGCGTTTGAATTCTGCATCCGGCGGCCGGTATTTGCGACTGTCTTAAGCCTCATTCTCGTTCTTGTGGGCATAGTTTCGTTCAATCGGCTGACTGTCCGCGAGTATCCTAACGTCGATGAACCCATCGTCTCGGTGACAACGACGTTTTCAGGCGCCTCTGCCGTGATCGTCGAAAGTCAGGTCACGCAGATACTGGAAGGATCGATCGCCGGCATTGAAGGTATTGATGTGCTCGACTCGTCCAGCCGTTCCGAGTCGAGTCGCATCACCGTGCGTTTTCGCCCCGAGTCCGATCCGGATGTCGCCGCCAGCGACGTGCGCGATCGCGTCAGCCGTGTCCGCGGCCGCCTGCCCGACGAGATCGACGAGCCCGTCATCGCCAAAGTCGAGGCCGATGCGCAGGCCATCATGTTCCTGGTCTTCACGGCCAAAAACAAATCACAGTTGGAAATCACAGACTATGTCGATCGGTTCATTGTCGATCGGCTGAAGAATTTAAATGGGGTCGCCGACGTGCAAATTTACGGCGAGCGGCGCTACGCTATGCGCGTGTGGATCGATCGCGAACGGCTCGCCGCTTTCAATCTGACAATCCAAGATGTTGAAAATGCGCTGCGTGCACAAAATGCGGAGATACCTTCGGGGCGCATCGAAAGCCAAGATCGTGAGTTCAGCGTGCTGTCGCGGACGGGCCTCGTCAATCCGCAGCAGTTCCGCGACATCGTGGTTAAGGTCGCAGACAATCATCAGGTCAAGCTCAGCGAAGTGGCGCGCGTCGAGCTCGGTGCTGAGGATGAGCGCCGCACCAGCTTTTTCAACGGCGAGCCGGCAATCGTCGTGGGCATCATAAAGCAATCTACCGCGAACCCACTCGATGTCTCCAAAGCGGTAAGCGCTGTGTTGCCTGACATCAACGCATCTTTGCCCGACGGCATGAGCGCCGCAGTCGGCAATGACGACAGCGTGTTCATCGCACGATCGATCACCGCGGTGTACACCACCATCGCCGAAGCCGTCGCGTTAGTCGTGATCGTCATTTTGTTCTTTCTTCGCTCGTTCCGCGCTGCCGTCATTCCGATCGTCACGATCCCAATTTCGCTCATCGCCACCTTTACGCTGATGTACGCCTTTGGCTTTAGCGTGAATACGCTCACCTTGCTGGCCATGGTTCTGGCGATTGGGCTTGTGGTGGACGACGCAATTGTCGTGCTTGAGAACATTGCACGCCATATTGAGGACGGGATGAATCCCGTGCCGGCTGCCATTAAGGGCACCAAGGAAATCGGCTTTGCCGTCATAGCGATGACTCTGACACTGGCAGCAGGGGACGCGCCGTTTGCTTTTGCGCCCGGCATGACAGGTCGCTTGTGGCAAGTGTTCGCGCTGACAGGTGCCGGCGCGGTCATTGTCTCAGGCGTTGTCGCCCTCACGCTGACCCCGGTGTTG
>JANMOL010000211.1:0-3639 GCA_031369245.1 Hyphomicrobium sp.
GACGAACGCGCCGCCGCCGAGCCCCGACGACTGCGGCTCGACCAGCCCAAGCACCAGTTGCATGGCGATTGCGGCATCGACCGCCGACCCGCCCGCGCGCAGAATGTCCCGGCCTGCTTCAGCCGCAAGAGGATGCGCGGCCGCCGCCATGTGCCGGGCTGCAACCGCGAGGTCCTTGCTGCCTGATCCGGTCGCGGCCTCCGGCACGCGCACAGTTTCTTGGCCCACGGCCGCAGACGCCAGGGCCGCCGCCAGCCCTAGCCATAGACAAAACGCTTGAACTCGGCCGATCATGCCTAATCCTTTTTCTGCGCACTCCGAGCAGCAACTATAGGCGCCTGGCAGAGGGCGGGGATAGATTTAGGAATATCATTATATTTCTGAGGTTTGCATGATATTTGTAAAGCATATCCGGGTCAAAAATGCGTCTCTGATGATGCTGGCAGCGTTTGCCGCCGGGTTTGCCGTGGCCGAAGCCCGCGAACCCCTGCAGCGCTTCACGCCGCTATTTTCCACCAGCACAACCGTCATGGATGAAGCGATTGTCTACCCGGCCGGTCAGGCCAAGCTGACAGGCGCGATCCTGGCGCTTCAGCCGGGCGAAGAGACCGGATGGCATATCCACGGCGCGCCGCTGACGGGGATTGTGCTCGAAGGCGAACTGACGGTCGATTACGGTCCGCGCGGCACACGCAGCTTCAAAACCGGCGACGCCATCGCGGAGGCGATGCAGGTCGCCCACAACGGCCGCAACCAAGGTACGGCGCCGGTCCGCCTATTCGTTGTTTTCATCGGCGCCGACGGCGTGACCAACACGACACCAGTCAAACCGTAAAGGCGCTGAGTAGGCGCTCCCTGCCGCCAGCCCCGCGAGCGGGGTGTCCACAAGGCGGACGGCAGGGCTGCGCGGCCTGGCCGCTGTGAGGGCAGCACGCCAAGATTCGCCAAAGAAATTTGTTCTGTTTTTGTTCTATTCCAGCGGGCCGCCTGCGTCAACCAGAAAAGCATTTTGCCGGAACAAAAACCCGAACAGCACGGTATTGGTCCTGCGCTGCCGCGAGATCCTGGCGTCAGTGTGACTTCTCTGCTCTGCCGTTCAAATCGGCGCTGGTATATACGGAGCGTTCATTACTGTTTGCGCAGGATGTCGCCATCATTTTCGGCGACGATCTGGTGCCGAACTCAACTGGAGCATCCCCCGATGACCCTGAAGGCCCCCCTGACCGGGATTACGATTGCCATTGTCACGCTGCTCGGCGTTGCAGCCGCACCTCAAGCCGCACACGCGCAGGGCGCCATCGATTATATGTGGGGCGGCGGTGCCGATTTCGGCGGCGGCCGGCAAAATGTCGGTTTCAGTTCGCAATACCGGCCGGGCCAAGTCATCGTCTCGTTCGCTGACCGCCGGCTGTATCTCGTCACTCAGCCCGGCCAAGCGATCAGTTATCCGATTGCCGTGCCGCGCGAAAAAAGCCGTTGGCAAGGCACGACGTTTGTCTCGAACAAGCAGGTCAACCCGTCGTGGACACCGACGCCGGAAATGCGCCGCGAAAATCCGCGTCTGCCAAGCTGGGTACCCGGCGGTCATCCGATGAACCCACTTGGCAACCGGGCCCTGTACCTCGGATCGAGCGCCTATCGTATTCACGGCACCGATGCGCCATGGACAATTGGCCAGGCCGTTTCGAAGGGCTGCGTGCGGATGTATAACGAGGACGTCCTGGATGTTTATCAGCGTGTGCCGGTCGGCGCCCGCGTGACCGTCACGTGGCAGCGTTTCTCGACCAACTCTGTTGCCGCAAGCGGCGGCGGTGATGGCGGCTACGCCAGCGGAGAACCGCAGCGCAAGTATCAGCGCAACGCGCAGATCAAGCGCTACTCGTCATCCGGACGCCAGGGCGTGCAAAAGTCGGCGGAAGTGCAATAAGTTCGCCGCCCCGCTTATCTTATGGTCTTCGAAAAGGCGGCTCATGGAGCCGCCTTTTTTGCGACCCGTGCCCGATCGATCGCCATTCCTCGATTGCGCGCTGTGCGGTTTCAGGCAAAGCTTAGCTGAGCTGTTATTTTCTCAACGACAATCCCTCCCGCACAACGATCCAGCACACGACTGACGGGCGCGTGATCAGCCTGCGTTGATCATCCAGCAAAGACCGGTGAGGACGCCATGTCCGACGAGAGCAAATCCGGCGACGCCAGGACCGAGCCGTCCTCACCCGCGACCCGGCGCGAATTTTTGCGCGGCACCGCGACCGCGCTTGCGGCCTTTGCAGCCCCCGCTCTCATCACGCGATCGGATGCGCAAGCCGCGTGCAGCCGCCAGCCGGTACCATTTTCGCGGCGGCTAACACCCGATTTCAGCCGCGCCCGCATCATCGAAAACATCGCCAGAGTTCGCCCGCATCGCAACGGCGGCGTGCGGCTCGAACGTGTTGCACCCGACGGCAGCGGGGCAGCAAAAAAATTCCTGATTCACAACTATGGCCACGGCGGCGGCGGCATCACGCTCAGCTGGGGATGCGCCAGCGTCGTTGGCGATCACGTTGAAAAAATCATCGACGAACAGCGTGGCACGGCTTGGCGGCCGCGCGTCGCGGTCATTGGCTCAGGCGTCATCGGCCTGACCGTTGCAAGCGAATTGCAACGCCGCAACCCGCGCCTCGCGATCACCATCTACGACAAGGATCTCGATCACAAAAAATCCTGCTCGTGGGCAGCCGGCGGACAGTTCGAGCCGTCAGGCATTTGGCGGGAGCACAAAACCCCTGAAGCCGAACGCGCCTTGAAGACCTATCTCGTGCGGTCTCAAGCACGCTTGACCGCCTTGCGCTCTGAAGGGCAGGCAGCCGTCCACGGCATTTCGCGGCGCGATAACTATACGCTCGTCTGGGGCAGCGATGGCCTCGACAAGTGTGTTGATCTTGGCATCATCCCGTGTCCCCAGCGCGGCCGCCTGCCCTTTAGCCGGCTGCGCGACGATGGGCTGGTCTACAAGACGTGGCTGATCAACCCGCGCATCATGCTGCCAAAGCTGATTGCAGACCTGGCGCGAGCAGGCGTCGCGCGCAAACAGAAACCATTCGCAAGCATCAGCGACGTCTACGCGCTGCCCGAAACGATCATCGTCAATTGCACGGGGCTTGGTGCCGGCCAGATCTGTGGCGACCCGAACGTGCGCCCGATTAAGGGTCAGCTTGTCATCCTGAAAAACACCAGCGTAGAACGGCTCAACTACTTTTTTTCAGGTGGATGCGGCGATGACATTGCCTACATGTTCTGCCGCTCAACCGACATTGTCATCGGCGGCACCTGGGACCGCGAAGTCGACAACACAACCACACCCGAGCCCGTTGCAACCGGCATTCTCGATCTGATGTCAGGCATTTTCAACGGCGAGACGGCCGGCTGCCTGCCGCCAATGCGCCGCCCTTAGCTGGCACTCTTTTCAACTCACGCGCGCTGCAACTCGGACGGCAGGCTGCGATCCTTGACGCGCACGCTGATCAGCGCCGGCCCGGCGGCGCCGCGCGCGTCGCCCAGCGCCGCACTCAAGTCGGCCACGGTCGCAACCGTTCGCGTAAAATCAAACCGCATCGCCTTCGCAAGATCGGCATAGTTCCATCGCCCGAGATCGAGGAACGG
>JANMOL010000272.1:0-6113 GCA_031369245.1 Hyphomicrobium sp.
CGCGATTGGCGATTGCGCGCTTGGCGCAATTCTGGTCGCCGCCAGCACCAAAGGCGTGGCGGCTATTTTCCTCGGTGATGATCCAGAGATTTTGCTGTGCGATCTGCAAGACCAGTTTCCGCACGCGCAATTGACGGGCAGCGACAAGCAATTCGACACGCTTGTTGCGCACGTCATCGCCTGTGTCGATCAGCCAGGCAAGCGCTGGGATCTGCCGCTGGACATTCGCGGCACAGCCTTTCAGCATCAAGTCTGGCAGGCCTTGCGCGATATTCCGCCGGGGCACACGGCGAGCTACGCCGATATAGCCAAAAAAATTGGCAGGCCTGCAGCGGTCCGGGCGGTCGCCAGCGCCTGCGGTGGCAACGCGCACGCTGTCGCTATTCCGTGCCACCGGGTGGTGCGCAGCGATGGCGCGCTCTCGGGCTACCGCTGGGGCATCGAGCGCAAACGCGCCCTCCTGCAAAAGGAACGCAAGCTACGCGCGCCGTAGGGTGTGCGGCCCGGCTGGTTTTTTGCTCAAGGCCAATGGCTTTGAAGATTTCGGCCGCGCGTTTCGCCAGACGTTGGTTTCGGAAATCAGTGCCGCCGAGCCGCAATGACAGGCAAAGGGCGGCTGGGCGTATCTTTGACGGCGAGTAGTTGCTCGCGGACCGGTGGTCGCTGAGGGTGGTTGAGCGCCACAGACCGCGGGCCAAAGCCTGTATCGGCAATCGCCGCATGTAAAAAAATCATGACTTTGCGGGTTTTGACGCGGTGCCAGCCATCACCCTTGACAGGACCAGTACAAAGCCCTCTTATAGAACAAAAGAGGAACATACACATGAGCCAAGATGCCGTGTCTGCGCTCAAGAACGCATTGAACAGCCTGGAAAAAACCCAATCTCCTATTGCCCAAGACCCGATCTCTTTGGGTTCGACAGCGATCGACGATGCGCTGTGCGGCGGGCTTATCCGTGCCGGACTGCACGATATTTACGGCGCTGGAACCGCCCATATCAGCGCTGCGACAGGCTTTGCCGCGGCCCTGGCTTCGAGAGCCGCTGGGCCGCGCCCAATTCTCTGGGTCCGGCAAGATTTTCTGGACAGCGAAACCGGCAGGCTCAACGCCTTTGGTCTCGCCGAACTCGGTCTTGATCCGGCGTGCATCATTCTGGTTCGAGCGCGAGATATTGAAGGCGTTTTGAGAGCCGCTGAACAGGCTGCGCGCTGTCCCTCACTCGGCGCCGTTCTGATCGAGCCTTGGGGCGAGCCAAAGATGCTCGATTTCACCGCCAGCCGCCGGTTGTCTTTAGCATCCGCAAAATCAGGCGTACCAGCCTTTATGTTGCGCGTATCGGCGTCTCCTGCACAGAGCGCAGCGGCAACGCGCTGGAAAGTTCAAGCCCTGCCATCTCTACCGCTTGAAGCCAATGCGCCAGGTTTTCCAATGTTCGAATTGAGCTTGCTTCGGCATCGCGGCGGCGTGGCGGGGCAAGTGTGGCGTGTGGAGTGGCATCGTGACCAAAAATGTTTCCAAGACCAGTCATGTTCTGGCGTCACGCCGGTATCTCGCCCTGTGGTTCCTGTTTTTGACGACCGACAGATTGCACCGCAAACACCGCAGTACGCATTCCGCAGAGCCGGATGAACGGCCGCTCGTGGTTGTTGAGAAGGTCAAAGGGGCTTTGCGGATCAAGGCTGTGGATCAGTGCGCATCCAAGCTCGGGTTGAGACGCGGACTGACTTTAGCCGACGCCCGTGCCCGCATTCCCGATCTCGCCGTCGCCGATACGGATGCCCATGCAGATGCCGGTTTCATCAGCCATCTAGCGGTCCTGTGTGACCGCTATACGCCATCGATCGCATTCGATGGACCCGATGGGCTGATGCTCGACATCACAGGATGCGCGCATCTTTTTGGCGATGAGATGAACTTGAAGACAAACGTCTCAGACCGGATAGCCCGCATGGGTTTAAGCTTACGGGCATCCATTGCCGGAACGCCCGATGCAGCCCGCGCACTTGCACGCTTCAGCCGGATCGAAATCGCCCCGCTTGGTCAAGACGAAGCGCTGGTAAAACGGCTTCCGGCCGCAGCAATTACCGGACTTGGGCGTGAAACGGTTCTCGCACTGTCACGAGCCGGTCTCAAAACCATCGGCGATCTGAGCGAGCGTCCGCCGCAGGCCCTCGCAGCGCGCTTTGGTCAAAATCTCATCACGCAATTGATGCGAACGCTCGGTCAAGAGGATGCCCGCATCACGCCGCTTCGGCCTGTGCCAGCAGTCGTCGTCGAACGGTATTTTGCCGAACCATTAATTCAGGCTGAGGCTCTCGAAGACGTACTGGCAGCGCTCATCGAAGACGCAGCACTGATCATGCAAGAGCGCGATGAGGGCGGACGGGTTTTCGAAGCTATTTTCTTTCGCAGCGATGGCCATGTCCGAAAGCTTATGGTTCAGACCGGCCGCCCGAGCCGAGACGGTCCCGCGATTTTGAAACTTTATTGTGAACGTCTCCATACGCTCAGTGACGAGATCGATCCTGGTTTCGGCTTCGACGCCATGCGCCTTGCTGTGCCGGTGACGGAATCCCTGAAGGCGATGCAACCTCATCTCGATGGACACGGAATAGAAGACAATGCTGCCGGCGATTTGATCGATCAGCTGATCGTGCGGTTTGGACGCGATCGCGTGTTGCGTTTTGAAGCGCGCGACACCCACGATCCCGATCGCGGCGTCCGGCTTGTTTCGGCTGGCGATATGTTCACGAAAAGAGATCGCGCAAAGCAACCGCGCACATCTTGGCCCGTGCCCGAGCTCGGTCAGCCCGCCATTCGGCCGCTCCAGCTGTTCGATCCACCCCAGCCTATCGAAACGCTGGCGGGTGTTCCAGACGGTCCGCCGCTGCATTTTCGCTGGCGCCGTGTGTTGCACAAGGTCACGCGCGCTGAAGGTCCAGAACGCATCGCACCGGAATGGTGGCGCAAAACAAAAGGCTCACAGCAACGCGATTATTACCGCGTTGAGGATACAGCAGGCTGCCGTTTCTGGATTTTCCGGCAAGGTCTCTATGGGCATGGAGAAGCGTCTCCGCAGTGGTTCCTGCATGGAGCGTTCGCTTGATGGGCTATGCTGAATTCGCAACAGCCACAAATTTTTCGTTTCTGCGCGGGGCATCGCAGCCGCGCGATCTCGTGCTCACAGCGCTCTGTCTTGGACATCGCGGCATCGGCATTGCTGACAGAAACACGGTTGCAGGCGTTGTCCGCGCCTACAGCGCCCTCGAAGAGCTGCGCCACCAGGGCGTCGTCCCTCCAGAAAAGCTCAGGGATGGCAGCGGGCCTGGTGAATTCGTTTGGAAAGAAACTCCACAGCCCGAAAGCGGGGTGATCGACCCCGCTTGGCTCATGGCGCGCGCTTTGAGCTTCAAGCTGGTTGTCGGAACGCGGCTCGTTTTCTCGGACGGGACGCCCGACATCTTGATCTATCCGGAAAACCGCGACGGCTGGGGGCGTATCACGCGCTTGCTCACGCACGGTAATGCCACCGCCAAAAAGGGCGATTGCATTCTCACGCTTGACGATCTCACCGCAGATACAAAACACCTGTTGCTCATCGTCATGCCGGACCAGCGGCTGGATCCTCTTGAAAACCTCTTGCCGATTTTAACGAAAGCCGCACCCGGTGCTGTCTGGCTCGCGGCTTCGATGCATCGTCACGGCGATGACCGGCGACGGCTCGCCCGTCTTAAGAAAATAGCAAGCGGGATGCACGTCCCACTTATCGCCGTGAATGACGTCCTCTACGCTAATCCCCAGCAGCGCGATCTACAGGACGTGCTGACCTGTATTCGCGAGGGCACGACCATTGCCGAGGCCGGACGGCGCCTCGAAGTCAACGCCGAACGCCATCTCAAACCGCCAGCCGAGATGGCGCGTCTCTTCCACGATTGCCCGGAGGCGATCGAAGAAACAGGCAAACTGCTCGGCAAAATAGGGTTCTCGCTCGATCAGCTAAAATATGAATACCCTGATGAGCCGGTGCCATCCGGATGGCAGCCGCAAGCCTGGCTCGAAGACCTGACGCGGCGCTGCGCCGTTGAGCGTTATCCTGAGGGCGTGCCGGACAAGGTCAACAAGGTGATTGGCGATGAATTGGCGCTGATCGCCCAGCTCGACTATGCCCGCTATTTTCTGACCATCCATGACATTGTGTGCTTTGCCAACAGCAAAGGCATTTTGTGCCAAGGGCGAGGGTCGGCCGCGAACTCAGCCGTTTGTTTTGTGCTGGGTATCACAGCCGTTAATCCCGCCGATCACGATTTGCTCTTCGCGCGCTTCATTTCGACGGAACGCAAGGAGCCACCAGACATCGACGTCGATTTCGAGCATGAGCGGCGCGAAGAAGTCATTCAGTATATCTACGGCAAGTACGGGCGCCATCGCGCCGGCATTGCGGCGACCGTCATCAGCTACCGGCCGCGTAGCGCCATTCGCGACGCCGGCAAGGCACTCGGGCTCACCGAAGACGTTACGGCTAAGATCGCCAGCACGCAGTGGGGCAGCTGGGGCAGCGATATCAAGGATGCCCATATTCGCCAAGCCGGGCTCGATCCTGAAAATCCGATGATCCGGCGCGCGATCGATTTCGCCATCCGTCTACTGGGATTTCCCCGGCATCTGTCCCAGCACGTCGGCGGCTTTATTCTGGCGCGTGGACGCCTCGACGACATCGTGCCCATCGGTAATGCGGCCATGGCCAACCGTACCTTCATCGAATGGGACAAGGACGACATCGATGCGCTGGGCTTGATGAAGGTCGATGTGCTGGCGCTGGGCATGTTGACCTGCATCCGCAAATCCTACGATCTTCTGCGCCAGCATGATGACATAGACTATGGCCTTGCCGATGTGCCGCGTGAGCAGGCCGATGTCTACGACATGCTGTGCGCAGGCGATTCACTTGGTGTTTTCCAGGTCGAGAGCCGGGCGCAAATGAACATGCTGCCACGGCTCAAGCCGCGCGAATTGTATGATCTGGTCATCCAGGTCGCGATCGTCCGTCCAGGCCCGATCCAGGGCGACATGGTGCATCCCTATCTGAGACGCCGCGCCGGTCTAGAAGACGTGATCTTTCCCGCGCCCTCACCAGAACACGGCCCGGCCGATGAACTTTATCAGGTGCTCAATAAGACCAAAGGAGTGCCGCTGTTTCAGGAGCAGGCCATGAAGCTCGCCATGGTCGCTGCAAAATTCACTGACACAGAAGCCAACGGATTGCGCCGTGCCATGGCGACCTTTCGAAACGTTGGCACCATCGGCGCCTTTGAATCTCTGATGATCAACCGCATGGTCAAGCGCGGCTACGATCCGGACTTCGCGCGCCGCAGCTTCGAGCAGATCAAGGGCTTCGGCAGCTACGGCTTTCCCGAAAGCCACGCAGCATCGTTCGCCAAGCTGGTCTATATCTCATCGTTCATCAAATGCCGTCACCCGGCAGTCTTTGCCTGCGCATTGCTGAACGCGCAACCGATGGGATTTTACGCGCCAGCGCAGATTGTCCGCGATGCCCAGGAGCATGGCGTTGAGGTCCGTGAGGCCGATATCAACCACAGCTTTTGGGATAACACGCTCGAGCGCCGCGATGAAGGTTCGCTCGCGTTGAGATTAGGTTTCAGGCAAATCGACGGGCTCGGTGAAAGCGATGCGTCAAAGCTGGTTGAAGCGCGATCAAAAGGCTACGCAAGCGTTGAAAATCTTGCCGTTCGCACCCGGCTATTCAGCCGGCCCATGCGCCTTCTGGCCGATGCCGACGCTTTTCGCTCGATCGGTCTCGACCGTCGCGCCGCGATGTGGGCTGTACGGCGCTTGCCAGATGACGATCCGCTACCGATTTTTGCTGCCGCCGATACGCTTGAGCTTGCTGAAGAGCCCGATGCCAATCTGCCTGAGATGCCGCTGCCGGAGCACATTGCGGCCGACTACCAGACAGCGCGGCTTTCTCTGAAGGGGCACCCGATGCAGATTTTGCGGCCAATCTTTCAAAACGAGGGCACCGCAACGTGCGCAGAAACATCACTGCGGCGCGACGGCGCTGTGACGCGAACGGCCGGGCTGGTTCTGGTGCGTC
>JANMOL010000393.1:0-12907 GCA_031369245.1 Hyphomicrobium sp.
ATTACGCCACTTTCGATTTCGGCAAGAGCTACTTCCGCGACGTCTCGGTGCTGGAGCTTATCAAAGAGAAGCTGCCGGTATCGATTTCGCTCGGGCTGTGGATGACGCTGCTGACCTATTTGATTTCGATCCCGCTCGGCATCCGCAAAGCGGTGCGCGATGGCGAGGCCTTCGACGGCTGGACGAGTGCGGTGCTGGTGATCGGGTATGCGATCCCAGGCTTCTTGTTTGCCGTGCTGCTGCTGATTTTATTCGCCGGCTCGTCATTCCTGCAGTGGTTCCCGTCGCGCGGGCTATTTTCCGACAACTGGAACGAGCTGTCGTGGTTTGGCAAAATTGTCGATTATGCTTGGCACATCACGCTGCCGCTGATCGCGATGGCGATCGGGTCGTTTACGGCGATGACGTTCCTCACCAAGAATTCGTTCCTCGATGAAATCCGCAAGCAATATGTCGTGGCGGCGCGCGCCAAGGGGCTGAATGAAAGCCAAGTGCTCTACGGCCACGTGTTTCGCAACGCGATGCTGCTGATCATTTCGGGCTTCCCGGCAGCTTTCATCGGGGCGTTTTTTTCCGGCGCGCTGCTGATCGAGACGATCTTTTCACTCGATGGGCTCGGCCTGCTGTCGTTTGAGAGCATTGAAAAGCGCGATTATCCGGTGGTGTTTGCCTCGCTCTATATTTTCTCGCTGGTCGGCTTGCTGGTCGGCATCATCACCGACTTCGTCTATACCCTCGTCGATCCGCGTATCGACTTTGAAACGCGCGAGGTCTAGGGCCAATGGATCTAAAACTTGAAACCGCGCCGGCCGCTGAAGCGCCCAGAAAATCGCTGTTTGGACGGATGGCGGAGCGTTTGGGCTGGCGGCTGACGGCGGTCAATCGCCGCCGTCTGGAGCGCTTCAAAGCCCACAAGCTCGGCTATCGCTCGTTCCAGATTTTCTCGGCACTCTTTCTCATCACATTGTTTGCTGAGTTCGTGGCCAACGACCGTCCACTGATCGCCAGCTACAAAGGCGAGATCCTGTTGCCGGTGCTGGTTGACTACCCGGAAGAAAAATTCGGCGGGTTCCTGGCGTTCACGGATTATCGCACGCCCGACATCCAAAATGAGATCAATGCCAACGGCTGGATGGTGTGGCCGCTGATCCGCTATTCCTACGACACGATCAACAAGGACTATCCGGGCCGGGTTGGCACCAACGATATTTGCCTTGGGTATCCAGCCCCGCCGCCGTGGTCATCGAAGCTCAAGCTGTGCGAGGCGCCAGCCGACCAGGTGGCGCGCTATCAGGCGCTTGGAAACATGAATTGGCTGGGGCTCGATAACCAGGGCCGCGATGTCCTGGCGCGGGTGATTTACGGCTTCCGCGTGTCAGTGCTGTTTGGCCTGCTGCTGACGATTGTTTCGTCCGCGATCGGCGTGCTGGCCGGCGCGGTGCAAGGCTACTTCGGCGGCAGGGTCGATCTGTTTTTCCAGCGCATCTTGGAGATCTGGAATTCCATCCCAGAGTTATTCGTGCTGCTGATCATCTCGTCGATGTTCATCCCCGGCTTCTGGACATTGCTTGGCATTCTGCTGTTGTTCAGCTGGACGTCGCTGGTCGGCGTCGTGCGGGCTGAATTTTTGCGCGGCCGCAATCTCGAGTACGTCCGGGCCGCCCGCGCGCTCGGCCTGACCGACTGGCAGATCATGTTCAAGCATTTGCTGCCGAACGCCATGGTCGCGACGCTGACGTTCCTGCCTTTCAAGCTGTCGGGCGGGATTGCCGCGCTGACGGCGCTCGACTTCCTCGGCTTAGGTATGCCGCCGGGTTCGGCCTCGCTCGGTGAACTTCTGCTGCAAGGAAAGAAGCATCTCGAGGCTCCGTGGCTGGGGATTTCCGGGTTTGTCGCTGTTTCAATCATTTTGTCGCTGGCGATCTTCATCGGTGAAGCCGTGCGCGACGCCCTCGATCCGCGCAAGACCTTCCGGCAGAGTCAATCGTGATGAGCAGCGCCCCCATTGCCGGCCCCCTGGTCGATGTCAAAAACCTGTCCGTCGAGTTCGGTGAAGGCGCAAGCGCCTCGCGTGTCGTCAAGGGCGTGTCGTTCAGCATCGCCAAGGGCGAGACGGTGGCGCTGGTCGGTGAGTCGGGGTCGGGCAAGACCGTCTCGGCGCTGTCGATCCTGAAGCTGCTGCCGGCGTCCGCCTCGCACCCGACGGGTGAGATCTGGTTCGAAGGCCAGGATATTCTGCGCGCCGATGAGCGCGCCATGCGCGGCATTCGCGGCGACAAGATCTCGATCATCTTTCAAGAGCCGATGACCACGCTCAATCCGCTGCACACTATCGAAACGCAGGTTGGCGAAATCATCAAGCTGCATAAAGGTCTGAGCGATGACGCTACCCGCCCGCTGGTGATCGAGCTGCTGACCAAGGTTGGCATTCGCGATCCGGAAAAGCGGCTTGATTCCTATCCGCACCAACTCTCTGGCGGTCAGCGCCAGCGCGTGATCATCGCGACGGCGCTGGCCAACGAGCCGGACCTGCTGATCGCTGACGAGCCGACGACGGCGCTTGACGTGACTATCCAGGCGCAAATTCTCGAGTTGCTGGCCAAGTTGCAAAAAGAGATGGGCATGGCCATGCTGCTGATCACGCATGACCTCGGCATCGTGCGGCGCATGGCCGACCGCGTTTATGTGATGCGCGAAGGTAAGTCGTCGAGACGGGATCCGCTGAGGGGGTGTTCTCTGATCCGCAGCACGCTTACACGAAGCACCTGATCGCGGCCGAGCCCAAGGGTACGCCGCCGACGACCGATTTAAGCGGACCGGTTGTCGTGCAGACCGACGATCTCAAGGTCTGGTTCCCGATCAAGCGCGGGCTGCTGCAGCGGACCGTCGATCACATCAAAGCGGTCGATGGGTTGTCGATGAAATTACGCGCCGGCGAGACGCTGGGCGTGGTCGGTGAATCGGGATCCGGTAAGACGACGCTTGGCCTCGCGCTGTTGCGGCTGATTTCATCGGAGGGGCCGATTGCCTATGTCGGGCAGCGCATTGACGGGTTCTCGAACAAGCAGATGCGGCCGCTGCGCAAAGAGATGCAGGTGGTGTTTCAGGATCCCTATGGCTCCCTGTCGCCGCGCCTGACCATCGGCCAGATTATCGAAGAAGGGCTGCTGATTCAGAACCGCGAGCTGGATGAGGAGGCGCGCCGGGTCCGTGTAAGCGCGGCTTTGAAAGAAGTCGGCCTCGATCCCAATGCGCAGGAACGCTACCCGCATGAATTCTCTGGCGGCCAGCGCCAGCGCATTGCGATTGCCCGCGCGATGGTGCTGGAGCCGAAGTTCGTGATGCTCGATGAGCCAACGAGCGCGCTGGACATGAGCGTGCAGGCGCAGATCGTCGATCTGCTGCGCGATCTGCAAATGAAGCGGCGGCTGGCTTATCTGTTCATCAGCCACGATCTGAAAGTGGTGCGCGCGCTGTGCAACTACGTGATCGTCATGAAAAACGGCAAGGTTGTCGAAGAGGGCCCGGCAGCCGAGATCTTCGAGCGCCCCAAGAACGACTATACCAAAGCGCTGCTGGCGGCGGCGTTTGATATGAAGGTCGTCAATCGCGCTGTGCTGGCGAGCTAACGATCGCGGAGACGCGTCCTAGCGAGGGGAGATTTGATCGTGTCCACAGCCTTGCCGCTTATTCATTATCATGCGCCGCAAACGCGCTCGGCCGCGATCCGCTGGCTGTTTGAAGAGCTCGGTGCGCCGCCGCACGCGTTGCGGGTGCTCAATCTGCAAAAGGGCGAGCACAAGACGGCTGCGTATCTTGCCATCAATCCGATGGGCAAGGTGCCAACGCTGGTGCACGGCGGGACGGTGATCACAGAAGCTGCGGCGATTGCGCTTTACTTGGCCGATCTGTTTGCCGAGGCCGGATTGGCGCCCGCGATCGGTGATCCGCAGCGCGGCCCGTATTTGCGCTGGATCGTTTTTAATCAGGCCGTGGTTGAACCCGCAATCGGTGACAAGGCGATGAAGCGCGAACCGGGTCCGCCGTCCATGCTGCCGTATGGAACGTACGAAACGACCGTTGAGGTTTTAGCCGGCGCGCTGGCCAAGGGGCCTTATCTGCTTGGCGAGACGTTCTCAGCAGCCGACGTAGTGGTTGGCTCCGGCGTGCGCTGGATGCTGATGTTTAAACTTTTGCCTGACAGGCCGGAATTCACGCAGTACGCGGCGCGCCTGAGTGCACGCCCCGCGCTACAGCGGGCGATCGCCGCTGACGCCGCGCTGCTGGCAGCCCTCGCCGATTGAATCCAATGTTTGTGCAGGGGCTTGAATGGTGCCGCAGATCGGTCATGCTCAGACTCGGCTCAGCCTTGGCTCAGCCTTGGCTCAGACTCGGCTCGACCTTGGCTCGATGCTGGCTCAGGTTTGGTCTTTGTCTAGGACATTTAGATCCTGATGCACGCCGATGATGTCTTTCGCGCACGCCTCAACGAGGTCATCACTGAGCTCGAACAGTGGGGGCACGCGCAGCGTGATGTCGCGACGATTGAATCAGCGGCGGCGGCGGCGTTCTGGGAAATGGCTGTCACGCCGAACCTCAAAGGGGCCTGCCCGTTCGGCGTGCTGTTCCGGCCTGATCAGCGCTTCACGCTGGCGCTTGGCGACGAGATCTACGAGGACAAGCCGTTCGACCGGTTCGACTTCTTTATTATGCTGGCGCGCGCGGTGGCGGCTGGAAAGATCGACATGCTCGAGACGCGCAGTGCGCTGACCGGCACGCTCGAAAAGATCGAGACCCGCGTGGAACTCGAGGACGGCTGGGCGTGGATTGGCGAACGGCGCATCGGCGGGAGGGCGGTTCGCAAAACCGATGCCGCCCAGGAAGTGCGGACGCGCCGCTTTCTGCCGTACCGGCGCTAGCTCTCGCCACCGCCGAGCCGCTTGATGGCGGTGATGGGCCCGCCCGTTTTGGCGATGCGGGCGGCGGCTTCCGGCAAGGGTTCAACGGTGACGGCCATGTGGTGGGCGTTGGCGTGGACCATCAGAACACTGTCGAGCATGATGCCGGTGTGACCGCGCCAGAACACCAGATCGCCGCGCTCAAGGCTATCAAGCGTCTCGTCAAACGCGACGTCGTGACCGAGCTCGGCGTGCTGCATGTCGCTATCGCGCGGTGCGGGTTGGCCGGCGGCTTCGAGCGCGGTTTGCACCAGACCGGAGCAATCAATCCCGATGCGTGTGCGCCCGCCCCATAGGTAGGGCGTGCCGACAAAGCGCTCGGCGATCTCGGCATAATCGCGCGCCATGCGGCCAACAGTGCTGATATGGCGAGCGATGACAAAGCCGCCTTGCGCCAGTTCAGCGAAGCGCTCGCCGCTTGCACGGATCGATAACGGCGCATTCAACGCCAAGTGCATCAGCGGCGGTGTTTTGATGTCGGGCGTCGCATAGAGGAAAGTGCCGAGCGCCTGCACGCGATGCGAGGCGGGCAGAACCGTGCGCGTGAAGGCATCGGCTGGAATGTAGCCGACATAGCGGTCGCGCTTGAGCTGGACCCAGGCCCAGCCATCGGCTTCGTCAAACACCGTGACGAGTTCGCCATAGAGCACTTCGGTTTCAAGACCGCGCGCCATATCGGGCGCTTTGCGCAGCGGGACAGCGGCCCGGATAATTTGTCCGGGTGTGCCGGCCGCGAAACGCTCGGCTGAAACGCGGCCTTTGAGGGCCAGATCGGCCAGATCAGCGCGGACGGCGTGGCGGCGCGGATCGAGGCCGTCAGCATCGAGATCGTCAGCCAGTGAAAGTGTCGTCACGCAGCAAGCTCCCGCTTCAAGTGGTCCATGACGGCGCGCGCCGTCTGCGGCTCGCCGCCCTTGGGCCCGAGCGGACGCGCGGCCGGGCGCCAGCCATACAAGTCGAAATGGGCAAAACGGCGGGCGTTGCTGACAAACCGCCGCAAGAACAGTGCGGCCGTGATGGCGCCGGCAAACGGCGTGTCCCAGACGTTGTTCATATCGGCGATGTCGCTCTCAAGGTGGCGCTTGTAACCAGCCCAGAGCGGCAAGCGCCACAGCGGATCACCGATTCCGGCGGCGGACACCGGCAGGCTGGCGCCGAGCGCTTCGTCGTCGGTGAAAAAAGCCGGCAGATCGGGTCCGAGTGCGGAGCGTGCCGCGCCGGTGAGGGTTGCAAATACAAAAATGCTGTCCGGGCTTTCTTCGTCAGCCAGCGCCAGCGCGTCGGCCAAGACCAAGCGGCCTTCGGCGTCGGTATTGCCGATTTCGACGCTCAGCCCGGCGCGGCTTTGGAGAACATCACCGGGCCGGAAGGCATCGCCGCTGATGCTGTTTTCGGCGGCCGGGATCAGCACGCGCAGGCGGCAGTTGAGCTTTTGACCCATGATCATGTGGGCCAGCGTCAAGGCGGTGGCCGCGCCGCCCATGTCTTTTTTCATCAACAGCATGCCGCTCGCCGGCTTGATGTCGAGGCCGCCGGTGTCGAACGTGATGCCTTTGCCAACCAAGGTGATTTTGGGCGCATCCTTGGGTCCCCAGGTGAGATCGATGAGGCGTGGCGCACGCGGGCTAGCCCGGCCAACGGCGTGGATCATCGGAAAGTTTTGCGCGAGCAGCTCATCGCCGGTGATGACGGAGACGCTGGCAGAGTGGCGCGCGGCCAGCATTCGGGCCGCCGCTTCGAGTTCGGCTGGTCCCATGTCGGAGGCCGGCGTGTTGATCAAATCGCGGCCGAGCCAGACCGCTTCAACGGTATTGACCACTGCTGCTGCGCCGACGCCATTGGGCAAGCGCAATGTTGCCCGGGCCGATGCCGTGCCGCCACCGCGATAGCGCGAGAATTTGTATGACCCAAGGCCCCACGCGATGGCCGCAAGCTCTGGCGATGCGCACGGCACGGCCAGCTGATAGGTTGCGGCCGGAAGGCTTTGAGCGGCGGCGCCCGCGAGCAGATCCGACGGACCGCTCGGTTCGCCGCTGCGGCCATCGCCCAGCCCGAGCGCTGCACCTGCTAGGGCGCCGTTGGCCGCCGGCAGCAGGACCAATTTTTTAGCGGACCCTGAGAATTTTTGCGCCGCGAGCCAGGCCTGATGATGGGGCGCGAGACCGGCGGCTTCGGCGGTGTGGCCAATTTCAAGCATCCAAAACGGGATGTCCTGCGCGTCGGCTGTGCCGTCAGCGAACACCGCGCCCGCCGTCCAGGCTGTCGTCTCGACCATCGGTCCCTCAGATCATCAGTTGTCTCTACGACCTACAATAGGCGCAAGAGTTAAGCGTTTGTTGACCGCTGTCCCAGAGACTGACAGTCGCAGAGATTCGCTCGCGCCCGTAGCGGTCGCAGGAGCATTGGAGAAGAAGCATGGCGCATCCCCTGGTGCAACCGGCGCAGACACCTGCACTGAACGCGGCCCTGAACTTGGCCCTAGTCAAGTCCGGCAAGATTGTCCTCAGTCTAGCGGGCCTGACGGCGGCGCTGATGCTCGGCGGCTGCGCGCAGACATCGGATCTGCTGTCCGCGGCCAATCTGGCCCCTGAGCCTGCCGAGCAGACGGCCGCGACAGAATTCGGCCAGACCGAACTGCAGAAGGCGACCCTCTACTGGGGCCAGGAGTATGCCAAAAAGCCGAGCGATCTAAAGGCTGCGTTGAGCTACGGCCGTAACCTGAAGGCCCTGGGCGAGCGCCAGAAAGCGCTGACCGTGTTCCAGCAGGCTAGCCTGTTGCACGACGGCGATGCCGAGCTGGCGAGTGAATACGGCCGCCTCGCGCTCGACTTGGACCAAGTCAACATTGCCAGCCGGATGCTGCAGCTGGCCGACAATCCGACCAAGCCGGATTGGCGGGTCATCTCGGCGCGCGGCACGGTGTTTGCCAAGCAGGGCAAATTCAAGGACGCCATTCCGTTCTATGAGAAGGCCCTGGCGCTTTCGCCGAACCAGCCGTCGGTCTTGAACAACCTGGCGATGGCGCAGGCCATGACTGGCGACGCCAAGAGTGCAGAAGGGTTGCTGCGGCAAGCGTCTGCAACCGATGGATCGTCGCCGAAGGTTCAACAAAACCTCGCCTTGGTTCTCGGCTTGCAAGGGCGCAGCGAAGAGGCCAAGGCGCTGACCGGGACGAACCTCGCCAGTGATGCCCAAACAGCCAATGCTGATTACATGAAGCGCATGGTCAAAGCCGTGCCGCAGAAGCCGAACGCGGTTGCAACTCCGGCGTTGGCGAGCGCACCGGTCCAGCCGTTCGCGACGACGATTGCAGCGGCTCCGGCCGCACCGGCGATGAAGCCTGCGCCGTTGGCGACAACGATTGCGGCTCAGGCGCTCAGCCCGGCGCTTACACCCGCGCTCACACCCGCGTTTAGGCCGGCAACGACCGAAGCACCGTCCGCTCCGACGGCCTGGCAGACGAAGGTCGCCAGCACCGCGCCGGTTGCGAAAGCACCGTCGGCTGGTCCGCTGTTTAAAGGTTCGTCGAACTAACCGACACCGGCTTAGCGTATCGCGCTCGACTTCGGCTCTTTTGAACGCACCGGCTTCAGGCTGGTGCGTTTTTTGTTGCGCGGTCCGGCCGCTTCGCAGCGTTTCACCCCGAAACAAAAAAGCCCCAACCGGATGGATCCAGTTGGGGCCAACGCAACACTAAACGGATGGCCGATGTGCCGGAGCGGCGCGGCGGAGGCGCCAGCAGCGCGGTGGCAAACACGGTATCACGGACGTCCGCGGTTGCAGCGCTGGCGGCTATTTGTCGAGTGCCATGTAGCCGATCGCGGCTGGACCCAGAATGACGATAAAGAGCATGGGCAGGAAGAAAATGATCATCGGCACGGTCAGCTTGGGCGGCAAGGCGGCGGCCTTGCGTTCGGCTTCTGACTGGCGAATCTCGCGGTTTTCCTTGGCCATTGTGCGCAGCGCTTGACCGACCGGCGTACCGTAACGCTCAGCCTGAACGAGCGCGGTGGTAACGGCTTTGACGCCCGGCAGACCGGTGCGCTTTGCCAGGTTTTCATAGGCTTGGCGACGGTCTTGCAAATATGACAGCTCAGCCGTCGTCAGCGTCATTTCTTCGGCCAGTTCGATCGACTGCGAGGCAACTTCCTTGGCGACCTTACCGAAGGCTGACTCAATCGACATCCCTGATTGGACGCAGATCAACAGCATGTCGAGCGCATCGGGGAAGGACTGCTTGACCGCTTGCTGGCGCTTTTGCGCCATGTTCGAGATGAACATGTTCGGCACGTAGAAGCCGAGGAAGCCGGCACCGACCGCGATCAGCAAGTTGATCAGCGGCGGGTAACCCGTCTCCGTGACCAAGAACACATAGACCGCGGCTGAAATGAACAGCACGATCGGCGCGAATACGCGGAAGAACATGAACGCGACGACCGGCGCTTGGCCTCTGAGGCCGGCCCGCTTGAGATTTTCGCGCAGCTCTTCGTTATCAAATTTCGCGCGCAGATCGAATTCATCGACGATGCGCTGCATGAAGCCCTTGGGCGCTGTGCGCAGCTTGGCACCCTGACGATCTTTGACGACCATATCAGCCAGACGCGCCGAACGCATCTTAGAACGCTCGACCGCCATTTCCTTCATGCGCTGGTTACGCCGGTCGCGCGCCAGCATGGGCATCGCCACCGACAGCACAGTCGCGAACACGCAGATCGATGCCATGACGATGGCAATCATTTGCGGGTTCATAACGGTTTCGACGAAACTTCCCATGGGATGCGTATCCGAATTGCAGCGTGCGGGCCGTGCAGTGATTAGAATTTGAAGTTGATCATCTTGCGCATGATCATGACGCCGGTGAACATCCAAATGGCGCCGACGGCGAGCATGAATTTACCGATGTTTGTGGTGAACAGCGGCATGATGTAGTCGGGTGTCGAGACCCAGACCGAGATCATGACGCCGGGCGGCAGGGAGGCCAGAACCATGGCCGAGGCTTTGGCTTCAGCCGATAGCGCTTTGACCTTCATTTGCAGCATGAAGCGGTCACGCAGAACGCCCGACAAGTTGCCAAGGGCTTCTGACAGGTTGCCGCCGGCCTGCTGTTGAATGGCGATCACGATTCCCAGAAAGCGGACTTCGGCTAGCGGCAGCCGGTCGCACATGCGATCCATGGCATCGCCGAGCGTGACGCCCAGGCGCTGTTGCTCGACCACTTCGCGAAACTCGCTGCCGAGCGGCTCGGGGCTTTCGCGCGCGATGATCTGCAGGCACTCGTTGAGCGGCAAACCCGATTTAACGCCGCGCACGACGACGTCGATGGCGTTGGCCAGCTCACCGGTAAACTTGGCCTGGCGGCGCTTGGTCATCTTGCTCAAGATCCAGCGCGGCAAACCGAACATGCCGACGAATGCGGCAACGCCGGCGCCAACGGGCGGCGCTGACAAGCCGCCATAGACGGCGCCACCGCACACCACGCCGCAAATGGCGCAGGCGATGTAGTAATCGCGCACCGTACAATCGAGACCGGCCCGGGTCAGGCGCAGCGGCATCGTGACCTTTTCCTTGGCCTTCTGCCGGCTTTCGATGTCCTTGAGCGTATCGGCGACTGATTTTTTGCGGCTGGATTGGGCTTCGGCCGTTACGACGCCAACGCGGCGGCCGCGTGGACCAGCGACATCCTGCAAGCGCTTGTCCTTCTCGCGGTCACCCGAAATGTAGGGCCATGCGAAGGCCATGACGACGGCGGCGAACGCGATCGCAATCAAGCCAGCGAGCAGATACGGCCCGTATTCTGGGTCAACCATGCTGCTCTCCAAGCGGGTTACCGTTGTCGTCGCTCACTTCGGATTCTGCCAGTGCGCGCGCTAGGCGTTCGGTCTCGCCGTAATATTCGGCCCGGTCCCAGAAGCGCGGGCGTGCAATACCCGTCGAGCGGTGGCGGCCGACGATCTTGCCGTTGGCGTCTTCACCGGTGATTTCGAACACGATGATGTTCTGAAGCGTCACCATCTCTTCTTCCATGCCGAGCACTTCGGTGATGTGCGTGATCTTGCGCGAGCCGTCGCGCAGGCGCGAGGCCTGGACGATGACGTCGACGGAGCCGCAGATCATTTCGCGGATGGTTTTGATCGGCAGCGCGTAGCCGCCCATCATGATCATCGATTCAAGACGGCTGAGGGCCTCACGCGGGCTGTTGGCGTGGAGCGTGCCCATTGAACCGTCGTGGCCGGTGTTCATGGCTTGCAGAAGATCGAACGCCTCAGGGCCGCGGACTTCCCCGACGATGATGCGTTCAGGGCGCATACGCAGGCAATTTTTGATCAGGTCGCGCATCTTGATTTCGCCTTCGCCCTCGAGATTGGGCGGGCGGGTTTCGAGACGGACGACGTGGGGCTGCTGGAGCTGGAGTTCGGCTGAATCCTCGCAGGTGATGATGCGCTCATCCATTTCGATCGAGCCGGTGAGGCAGTTGAGCAGCGTGGTTTTGCCCGAGCCCGTGCCGCCTGAGATGACGACGTTGCAGCGCACGCGGCCGATGATTTCCAGAACGACCTTGGC
Source organism: Hyphomicrobium sp. (assembly GCA_031369245.1). Classification (GTDB taxonomy): domain Bacteria; phylum Pseudomonadota; class Alphaproteobacteria; order Rhizobiales; family Hyphomicrobiaceae; genus Hyphomicrobium_B. The sequence continues at coordinate 11,520 of JANMOL010000393.1, forward strand.
CTGCGGCGTGATGGAGCCGAATTTGACCAGCTGTTCGAGCCGCAGACGATCCTTTTTGAACTTACGAATGGTCAGGCAAGGCCCGTCGATTGCAAGCGGCGGGGCAATGACGTTGACACGCGATCCGTCGGGCAGACGGGCGTCGCAGATCGGGCTCGATTCATCGACCCGGCGGCCAACCTGGCTGACAATGCGCTGACAGATATTCATCAGCTGCTGGTTATCGGCGAAGCGGACGCCGGTTTTCTGCACCTTGCCGCCGACTTCAATGAAGGTTGTGGATGCGCCGTTGACCATGATGTCGGCGATATCATCGCGCGACAGCAGCGGTTCAAGCGGGCCGTAGCCGAGCACGTCGTTGCAGATATCTTCGAGCAGTTCTTCCTGCTCGGCGATCGACATCACGACGTTCTTGATCTGAATGATCTCGCTGACGATGTCGCGGATCTCTTCGCGCGCCGCCGCGCTGTCGAGCTTGGCAAGCTGCGTCAGGTCAATCGTGTCAATCAACGCGTTAAACACCGTTGTCTTGACGTCGTAGTATTCTTCCGAATGCTTACGCTGCGTCTCGACCACCGGCTCGGGACGCGGCGCGGCTGGGGCGGCCGCTGCCTGCTGACGCGCCTGAGCGACTTTCATCTCAGCTGCCGCGGGCGGCGCGGACGCAGACGCGGACGGCGCCTGCGGTGCGATGCGCTTAGGTGTCGAATCCTCGTTTGAACGCCTGCCGAACATTTGGAAATCGTCCTTATTAACGCTTGAGCTTCAATTTTGCGAGCAGCGGCGCGAGAGCTGCCAGTGCCGGTGAACCAGCGGCCGGCTTTTCCGTCTTGACGTCTTTGCGATGCGTCATCTTCAGCGCGATATCGCGGAACTTTTCGACGGACTTCGCCTTGGGGTTCATTTCCTCGACCATCTGGCCGTTGTTGGCGGCCTGACTGAACGTCTCGCAATCATACTCGACCACGGCCATGGCCTTGATATCGAGCGCCTGCTCAAACTCCTTCATGGTGATCTCTTGGCGTTTGGGCACATTGGTCATGTTCAAGATCAAATGCGGACGGGCATCGTTTTTGCGCGACAGCTTCAACAGATCGACGATGTTCTTGGCGTTGCGCAAATTGGCCAGATCGGGAGCCGCCGTGATGATGACTTCATCAGCCTGCAGCAACACGCGCTTGGTCCAAGGGGCCCAGCCGTGCGGCAAGTCGACGGCCACATAAGGAACGTTCTGGCGGACGACATCGAGGACCATGTCGCAGGAATCCGGCGAGATCTCGTAGTCGCGATCGAGAACGACAGGGGCTGCAAAGATCGACAAATGCTCGGAGCACTTGGTCAACAGCCGATCGAGCAGCTGATCGTCGAGACGCTCTGGGGCTGCCAGC
>JANMOL010000524.1:0-5741 GCA_031369245.1 Hyphomicrobium sp.
TGGCGCAAAGCGCGGTCAATAAGGTTTCATAGTTGAATTGCCGAGCGCACCGGCTGCGGCGCGAACCGCGCGACGGTCGGGCGCTCGGTGGTCACAAGTTCCACGGTCACACGCTCGGCGGTCAGACGCTTGGTGGTGAAGCGATCGGCCATCCGGCAGCGACGTATTTTTGAAACCACGCGCTGTAGCGCTGCGGGGCTGCGGCGACGTTGACGTGAATGTCCTGCAGCGGCAGCCAGGCATAGCCGTCGCATTCGGCCGGATCGGCGTGGATGGCGCCGTCGAACCGGCCGCAGAAAATATGCACCAGTTCATGCTCGATCAAATCCTGATCGAGCGCGGCGCGATACTGCAGCGTGCCGAGCGGGCTGAGTGCGCAATCAAAGCCCATTTCTTCCTGCAGCCGGCGGCTGGCAGCAAAACCGGCATCTTCGCCGGGGCGTGGATGGCCGCAGCAGGCGTTGGTCCACAGCCCGCCCGAATGATATTTGCCGACGTGGCGCTTCTGCAGCAGCAGGCGGCCGAACCGGTCCCAGACCATGACCGAGAACGCGCGGTGCAGCACGCCGCGCCGGTGGGCGTCGAGCTTTTCCGCCGTGCCGGTCTCGCGATCGGCCTCATCGACGAGGATCACATGCTCAGCGGCGTCGGCCAATCCAGCACTCCTTCAGTGGGTGCGCGCCATCACACTATAGACTGCACACTATAGACGGCGGGGCCCGATCGAAGAAGGGCTTGAAAATCATCGCCGGGTCGCGCACAGGAAGGAGTGATGTTGCCGGACAGGGCGGCGGCGCGGTCTCGCATGGCAACGGCGGCTCGTTCACGGCGTTCGCGGATGTAGTTCAATGGTAGAACGGCAGCCTTCCAAGCTGCATACGAGGGTTCGATTCCCTTCATCCGCTCCAGCTCGTTGCCGCAAAATTTCCTTTGAAAGTCATGCTTGGCATAAGCACAGATTGAGGTTCCACCATGCTCGTCGTCACCGTCAATGAGATTGAAGGCTACCGGATCGTGCGCCACCTCGGGCTGGTGCGCGGCCTGACGGTGCGCTCGCGCTCGGTCGTCGGCAATCTCGGCGCCGCGATCCAGATTTTCTTCGGCGGTAATATTACGGTCTACACCAAGCTGGCCGAGCAGACCCGCCAGGAAGCCTTCAATCTGCTGATCGAGCACGCCCAGCAGATGGGTGCCAACGCCGTCATTGGTATGCGCTACGACGCCAACGAAATCGCCGCCGCCGTTACCGAGGTGCTGGCCTACGGTTCGGCGGTTATTATAGAGCCGATTGCGCAGGGACAGGCGCAGGGTGGCAGTCAGATCGGTCAAAGCCCGTGGACTGGCAATGCGCCCGTCGCCAGTCGCTAGAGCGTTTTGACACGAATTGGCAGCGGTTTGGGTGACGACAACGCGAGCTAGCAAAAAGCCCTGAGAGCGAATGCGCCCTCCGCCAAAAAAGAACTTCGCCAACGGGCTGACAAGCGTTCGGACATCGGCTAAGGAGACGAGCCCCAGATGAGGCGGCGCGGCGTCGGGCCCTTATGCTCGTGTCATGCTGAAGGGGTGTAGCTCAATTGGTAGAGCGTCGGTCTCCAAAACCGAAGGTCGGGGGTTCAAGCCCCTCCGCCCCTGCCAGCCTCGTTCTGGATTGTCCTGCCGGCCGGCCCGATGAAAGCATCGGGGCGGGTTGCGGCAGGTTGTCGCATATGCGCTAGGATAGCAAATTCATGGCGAAGTTCACGCCGATCACGTTTATCCAGGAAGTCAGGCAGGAAGCTGCCAAAGTTACCTGGCCAACGTGGAAAGAGGTTTGGATCACGACGTTGATGGTTCTCATCATGGTCGCGCTCGCCTCTGTTTTCTTTTTGGTCGTGGATCAGACCTTGAGCTACGCGGTGCGCTTCGTCTTGGGGTTGGACCTCTGAGGTTGACTGAGCTGCTCTGGGACTCAAGGCGAGAGGGCCTTTGACGATGGCGGTCGCGCAACAACGCGAAGACAATAAGACGACGGTGGCTGGCACGCGCTGGTACATCGTTCATGCGTATACAAATTTTGAGCGCAAGGTCGCCGACGCGATCCGTGAGCGCGCGAAGGCTGGCGGCCTGGACCATCTGTTCGAGGACATCGTTGTTCCGACGGAGGAGGTTGTCGAGGTCAAGCGCGGCCGCAAGATCCCAACAGAGCGCAAGTTCCTGCCGGGCTATGTGCTCGTCAAAATGAAAATGACCGACGCGGCGTTCGTGATGATCAAGAACACGCCGAAGGTCACAGGCTTTCTCGGCGCCGACAACAAACCGATGCCGATTTCCGAAACCGAAGCGATGCGCATCCTTCATCAGGTGAAGGAAGGCGTCGAGCGGCCAAAGCCGACGATTACGTTCGAGGTCGGCGAAAACGTCAAGGTCGCGGATGGTCCGTTCGCCTCCTTCACGGGTGTTGTCGAGGAAGTCGACGAGGAACGATCGCGGGTCAAAGTCGCGGTTTCGATCTTCGGCCGTCCGACACCGGTCGAGCTCGAGTTCGGTCAGGTCGAGAAAATTGCCACCTAAGGCGCGAGCCTTAAGTGCGGTGACGAAAGAATTCCGGCGGGTGACCGCCGGGGACTGCTGACGGGAATTGCCCCTGATGCAGTGACGTGCGGGAGGGCGGCGCTTCTTATCCAGAAGCACAGCTCGCTAAACCGCTAACCCTGGGTCGTATGCCGCCGTCACGGCGTCTGACCCGTAACGCTGAGGGGAACCATGGCGAAGAAAATCGACGGTTACATCAATCTCCAAGTGCCAGCCGGCGCGGCCAACCCGTCGCCGCCGATCGGACCCGCGCTCGGTCAGCGCGGCGTCAACATTATGGAGTTCTGCAAGTCCTTCAACGCCAAGACGAAGGACCTCGAGCAGGGTACGCCCATCCCGGTGAAGATCACGGTCTTTTCCGACCGGTCATTCACGTTCGAGATGCGCAACCCGCCAGCAACGTTCCTGATCAAGAAGGCTGCTGGCCTTAAGCCAACTGGCAAGGGCGGCTCAGGTTCGAAAGAGCCCGGCCGCGTCGTTGCAGGTCAGGTCACCATCGCGCAGCTCAAAGAGATCGCGAAGGGCAAACTGAAGGACATGAACACCGACGACATCGATGCCGCCGCTCGCACACTCGCGGGTAGTGCACGCTCGATGGGTCTCAAGGTGGTGGAGTAAGCCGATGGCCGATAAAAAAGCAGCAGTCAGCACTGAAACGGCCAAAGCCACCCGTCTTGCCGGCGGCAAGCGCATGGTCGTCGTCACCGACGGCCTGCAGCCGGGTAAGGCGTACGGCGTCGATGAAGCCGTCAAGATCATCAAGGCTCGGGCCAAGGCAAAATTCGACGAGACCGTCGAGATCGCCATGAACCTCGGCGTTGACCCCAAGCACGCCGACCAGATGGTGCGCGGCGTGTGCAACCTGCCGAACGGATCGGGCCGCACCTCGCGTGTCGCCGTGTTCGCCAAGGGTGCCAAGGCGGATGAAGCCAAGGCCGCTGGCGCCGACATCGTTGGCGCTGAGGATCTCGTCGAGCTCGTCTCGAAGGGCACGATCAACTTTGATCGCTGCATTGCGACGCCCGACATGATGGGTCTCGTTGGCCGCCTCGGTAAGGTCTTGGGTCCGCGCGGCCTGATGCCAAACCCGCGCGTTGGCACGGTCACGATGGACGTCGTCAGCGCCGTCAAAGGTGCCAAGGGTGGTTCGGTCGAGTTTCGCGTCGAGAAGGCTGGCATCGTGCACGCCGGCGTCGGCAAGGCGAGCTTTACCGAGAAGGCCCTGGTCGAGAACATCAAGGCGTTCGTCGATGCGGTCCTCAAAGCCAAACCTAACGGCTCAAAAGGTACGTATCTGAGGAAAGTCTCGGTTTCGTCGACGATGGGTCCGGGCTTGAAGCTCGATCCGTCAACGGTGGCGTCGGGCCCCATTGGCTAAGCCAATTCAAGACTTCCGGGGCAACCCGGGAAACCCTGGACCGGGGCGTTAAAACTTCGGTCCAGTACTGTCCGAGATTGCGGGTGCAGAGCCTCATCAGAGGTGACGTCTAAATCTCTCTTTTCCGAGAGCCCGCATGAGACAGAAGACGGCCGGATTTCGGGTGTGAACCCAAGACCCGGTTTGAACCTTCTGGGTCAGCACCGTGCCGCCTCTTTAGCGGGGTTCACGGACAAGGACAGACCAAACGTCGTCTGCAGTGAGCACACCGTGGTGCGTTCAAGGCTGGCGGCAGGGTGCAACCCGCGGGGCGCAAGCAAAGCCCCGCAGCAAGGAGACGAGACGTGGATAGAGCCGCGAAACGTGAGCTCATCGACAACCTCCACAGCGTGTTGAAAAACACGGGCGTGGTTGTTGTTGCCCACAACAACGGCATGGTGGCCGCTCAAGCCGCAGATTTCCGCAAGCGCGTCAAAGACGCTGGCGGGGCTGTGAAGGTGGCCAAGAACAAGCTGGCGCAGCTCGCGCTCAAGGATACCGACGCTGAACAGCTGACGGGACTGATGAAGGGGCCGACGATCCTGGCCTTTTCGAAAGATCCGATCGCTGCAGCGAAGGCTGCCGTCACGTATGCCAAGGGCAACGACAAGCTCGTGATCCTCGGCGGCGCGATGGGCAAGACCATCCTCGACGCGAAAGGCGTGAAGGCGCTCGCTGAACTGCCATCGCTCGATGAACTGCGCGCAAAGCTGATTGGTCTCCTCAACGCGCCGGCGACGAAAATCGCCCGGACCGTCAAGGAGCCAGGCGCCAAGCTTGCTCGTGTCATCCAGGCGAAGGCATCGAAAGAAGAGGCCGCTTGATTGGTTGTGGGGCTCTGAAAAGCCCAAAAAAGCTCATCAGCAGCACCCCGTGCTGCAAATCATCTCACCAAGGTTCAAACTGGAAGGACAGTTCCTATGTCTAAGATTGATAAGATTGTCGACGAACTCTCGAGCCTGACCGTGCTGGAAGCTGCTGAACTCGCCAAGATGCTCGAAGAAAAGTGGGGCGTTTCGGCCGCCGCTGCCGTGGCTGTTGCTGCTGGTCCCGCGACCGCCGCCGCCGCCGTCGAAGAGCAGACCGAGTTCACCGTCATTCTGAAGTCGGGCGGCGAGAAGAAGATCAACGTCATCAAAGAAGTGCGTGCCATCACGGGCCTCGGCTTGAAAGAAGCCAAGGATCTCGTCGAAGCCGGTGGCAAGGCCGTCAAGGAAGGCATTTCGAAGGACGACGCCCAGAAGATCAAGAAGCAGCTCGAAGACCAGGGCGCTGTGGTCGAAGTTAAGTAATGCTGCGCGAGTAGCGAATAGCCGCGTGCGGCTTGGGTTTGCCCGGTCCGCACCGACCTATTCGCTACTCGTCATTTGCTGTTTCGCCGAGCGGCGGAAATGACGGTTTTCCGGAGGGTCTCTTTAGGGTTTCAAGCCCTGAAAAAGACCTTCCGGTAAGCCGTTTCGAGGGGCCACTCCCTCAACGAGCCGGGTTTTGACTAGATCGCGGGACACTTTCCCGCCCACACGAGCATGAAGGAGCGGACATGGCTCAGACCCTTATCAGCCGCAAGCGTATCCGGAAAAAATTTGGTTCGATCGCCGAAGTCGCGGAGATGCCGAACCTGATCGAAGTGCAGAAGGCTTCGTATGAAGACTTTCTGATGGTCAAGGAGCCGCCCGGCGGGCGGCTCGACGACTTCGGCTTGCAGTCGGTGTTCAGGTCCGTTTTCCCGATCTCGGATTTCGCCGGCAAGGCG
>JANMOL010000591.1:0-3605 GCA_031369245.1 Hyphomicrobium sp.
CACCGGGCTATCTTCTTGCGTTGAGAGTGCAGCCGTTGCTGCCGCGACGGGGCCATCGTTGACGGCCGCGATGCCGACGCTGACAGTTTGGGTTGCGGTGCCGCCGTTACCGTCGGAGACGGTGACCTGGAATGCGTCTGCGCCGCTGTAGTTGGCCGCTGCTGCGTAGGTGTAAGCGCCGGTTGCAGCGTTCAGCGTCAGTACGCCGTTGGCTGGGCCTTGAGCCAGTGTGTAGCCAAGCGAATCGCCATCAACGTCGGAGCCGACGACTTGGCCGGACACTGTTGTATCTTCTTGGGTCGAGAGTGCAGCCGTTGCGGCCGTGACGGGACCATCGTTGACGGCTGCGATGCCGACGCTGACAGTTTGGGTTGCGGTGCCGCCGTTACCGTCGGAGACGGTGACCTGGAATGCGTCCGCGCCATTGTAGTTGGCGTTGGCGGCGTAGGTGTAAGCGCCGGTCGCAGCGTTCAGCGTCAGTACGCCGTTGGCTGGGCCTTGAGCGACCGTGTAGCCGAGTGTATCGCCGTCAACGTCTGAGGCGGCCACTTGGCCCGATACCGGGGTATCTTCCTGCGTCGTGACTGATGCTGTTTCTGCTGCGACCGGGCCGTCGTTGACGGCCGCGATGCCAACGGTGACAGTCTGCGTCGCGAACGCGCCAGACGGATCAGCGACTTTGACCTGGAAGCTATCCGAACCGTTGTAATTGGCGCCGGGTGTATAGGTGTACTGGCCGGTTGCGCCATCGAGTGTCAGTGCGCCGTTGGCTGGGCCTTGAGCAACCGTAAATCCAATGGTGTTGCCGTCGGGATCGGAGGCTGCAACCTGGCCGGTGACCGGCTGATCTTCGAGTGTCGAAATCGATGCCGTTGGCGCTGTCACGGGGGCTTGATTGAGGAATGCTTCAATGGGGGTGACGACGCCATCAAGCAAGATCTTGACGGTTTCGATCAAGCTGATCGTCACGCCGAGCGCGGACAGCGTCAGGCTTGCCCCGGATGTCTGTGCGCTGAGGTTGTTGAGGGACCCCGCGGTTGCCAGCTGATCGTCCATCCAGCCTTTGAGGGTGGCGAGATCGGCGCGCATCGCGCTGGTCAGTGTGGCCGATGAAAATTCCAGAACCAGCGTGTCGTTGCCCGATCCGCCTGTCAGCGTGTTGACACCCGCGCCGCCGTTGAGAATGTCATTACCAGTGCCGCCATTGAGCGAATCGTTGCCGTCGCCGCCATAGAGCGTGTCATTGGCGCCGTCGCCGAACATCGTATCATCGCCAGCTTCGCCATAGATGGTGTCGTCGTTGCCGCCGCCAAAGAAGCCGTCGTTGCCATCGCCGCCGTACAGCGTGTCATTGCCAGCGTCGCCCGTCAGCGTGTCCGCGCCGAGCCCGCCCAAAATTGTGTCATTGCCCGCGCCGCCGTTGATGCGATCGTTGCCAGCCCCGCCGTCGATGACGTCATCGCTGGTGGTGCCGGTGATGACATCGTTTGCTGCCGTACCGTTGATCGTCGCCATAAAGCCTGTACCTGTAATGCTGGATATGTCCCCTCGACCGCCCCAACATACGGCGCAGACCATAAAAGGCCGTTTGGGGGCTGGCGAAAAATCGCCGAGACATTGCCGCAAATGCCAACGGTGCGATTTACGCCTCGGTAGGATTTGGATCTGCGGTCTTGGCCTTGAAGCGGCACATTTCCTCGACCGGGCAGCGCCAGCACTCGGGTTTGCGGGCTTTGCACAGGTAGCGGCCATGCAGGATCAGCCAATGGTGAGCGTGCATCGCGAAGGTCGACGGAATGGCTTTGAGTAAGTCTTTTTCAACCATCTCCGGTGTTTTGCCGCGCGACAGTCCCATGCGGTTGGCAACACGAAAGACGTGCGTATCGACCGCCATCGTCGGCTGGCCAAAGGCCATATTCAGGACCACGTTCGCGGTTTTGCGGCCGACACCCGGCAGGCTTTCGAGTTGTTCGCCGTCCGCTGGCACCACGCTGTCAAAGGTGACCACCAGGCGCTCCGACAGCGCCATCACGTTCTTGGCCTTGGTGCGGAATAATCCGATCGTGCGGATCAGGTCGCGCACCCGCTCTTCCCCGAGCCCGAGCATTTTTTCCGGGCTATCGGCCAGCGCAAACAGCGCGCGGGTGGCTTTATTGACGCCTGAATCCGTGGCCTGCGCCGATAAAACGACTGCAACCAGAAGTGTATAGGGGTTGGTGTGCTCCAGTTCGCCCTTGGGCTCGGGCGTTTCGGCATGGAAGCGCCGGAAGATCTCCTGCACCTCGGCAGCCGTAAATGACCTTGTTCGACGGGTGGCGGGCTGAACCGTTGCCGGTGCGCTCTTGCCTTTCGGCCGGGTTGGTTTGATGCTTGGACGTAGAGTGGCCTTGATGGGACGGCTCATGGTGCGGTGTCACTGTGGGATGGGAATGAAGCAGCGACATGAACGCAGACATGGGGCGACGTCCAGCCAAAATGCCAGTGCCAGTCAAAACACAGTTTGTGCTCCATCCGCACCGCTCCCTGAGCCCGCGCGGCTTTTTGATTCTGATGACGGTTGTGAGCCTCGTCAGCTTCGCAGCCGGTATGGTGTTTCTGCTGATGGGCGCGTGGCCCGTCATGGGCTTTTTCGGGCTCGACGTGGCGCTCGTCTATCTTGCCTTCAAGCTCAACTACCGCTCTGGCACGATTTACGAGACGGTCGATCTCTCGCAGGAGCTGCTGCAGCTGACGCGGGTCCACCCGTCAGGCGCCAAGGATGTGTTTGACTTCAATCCGTATTGGGCGCGGGTGCGGCTAACGACGGACCGGCCAGACGGGCGAACCTCGATGCGGCTATCAGCGCAAGGGCGCGAAATTCTGTTCGGGCAATTTTTGACCGACGATGAGCGCAAAGATTTTACCGATGCGTTGTCAGGCGCGCTGTTAGCTACCCGCAACGGCACGGCGTAGCCGCGAGTTCTCAATCTTTGAGCATCGTCATGGCAGCGGCCCGCTCGCTCGACTTGAGCTTGAGGAATTGCGCGCGCGCGGCTTTGATATCCTTGGCGTCACCGGTTTCAGACGCTTTCTTCAGCGCCGCCGTCACCGGGTGGGTTGCGCCGCAAATGAAACTGAGCGCGCCCGCAAGCTTGCCCATGGCGGTGCGATCGATTGTTTTTTCGTCCATATCATGGCCCTCGGCCGGCGGCAGTGACTAGCGGAAGCGTCCGGCCTTTTGCAGCACTTCGATTTTGTAGCCGTCGGGGTCGTCGATAAAGAAAAACGTGCCGAACGGCTGGCCGTCGTGGGTCATGCTTTTGATGTCTTTGGGGGCATAGCCGGCGGCTGCAATGCGGGCGTGCTCGCTGGCGAGATCATCGACCACAAACGCCAAGTGGCCGTAGCCGTTGCCAAGTTCGTAGGGCTGATCGCGGCCCTTGTTGACCGTCAGTTCCAGTTCAAAATCGTTTTCCGGGTTGGCCAGATAGATCAGTGTGAAATCAGGCCAGCCGCGCCGGTCAGCGATCTTCAGACCGAAGCAGGTGTCATAGAATTTGATCGAGCGGGTTTCGTCGAGCACGCGCAGCATCATGTGAACGGCTTTGGCCATGGCTCCGCATTCC
>JANMOL010000117.1:0-1988 GCA_031369245.1 Hyphomicrobium sp.
GCCACGTGGTCGCGCAGCGGATTGGTCTTGAGCATTTCGCGCGTCTTCATCCAGGTGATGCAATCGTGCAGCGCCACCCAGGCGCCGGTGATGGCGGCGGTCCGGGTGCCGCCGTCGGCCTGGATGACGTCGCAGTCGACCGTGATCTGGCGTTCGCCGAGTTTGGGCAAATCGACGACGGCGCGCAGCGCCCGCCCGACCAGCCGCTGAATTTCCTGGGTCCGCCCCGACGGGTGGCCCGTCGTCACTTCACGCCGGGTGCGATCGTGCGTCGCGCGCGGCAGCATGGCGTATTCAGCCGTCACCCAGCCCTTGCCCTGACCCTTCAGCCACGGCGGAATGCGTTCCTCGAGACTGGCTGTGCACAGCACATGCGTATCCCCGAACTTGATCAGGCACGAGCCTTCGGCGTGTTTTGAGACGGCACGCTCGATCGAGACGCGGCGCAGCTCGTTTGGCTGTCTTTTTGAGGGTCGCATGGAGCTCCTGGTTTTTTCGCTCAGTTGGCCAGGACCCTAAAGAACACGCCACCGGCCTTCAACCTTAAAGCACTTATTTTCAAGGCGGCATTTGACGCCGGGGGCCAGCACTCCCTAAAGTAGGCTCGTGAAACCTGATCATCCCAACCCGTTTCCGCCGACGATTGATGGCCGAACCGCGCTGCAGAAGCTCGACGAGCGCTCGCGCACCATTTTGCGGCGCATCGTCGAAAGCTATCTGACGACCGGTGAGCCGGTTGGTTCGCGCAACCTGTCGCGCGCACTGCCGATCGCGCTGTCGCCGGCCTCGATCCGCAACGTCATGTCGGATCTGGAGGGCCTGGGGCTGATTATTTCGCCGCACACCTCGGCTGGCCGCCTGCCGACCCAGCTGGGGCTGCGCATGTTCGTCGATGGCCTGCTCGAAATCGGTGACATCAGCCAGGACGAGCGCCACCAGATTGAAACCCAAATCGCGTTCCAGCGCGAAAAATCGGTTGATCAGCTGCTGACAGAAGCCGGCGAGATGATCTCCGGCCTGTCGCACTGCGCCGGCATCGTGCTGGCTGAAAAGCAAGTCGCGCGCCTAAAGCACATCGAATTCGTGCCGCTTGAGCCGGGCAAGGGCCTCGTCGTGCTGGTCGATGAAGACCAAAACGTCGAAAACCGTATCGTTGCCCTGCCGCCGGGGCTGCCGCCATCGGCGTTGCAGGAAGCGTCTAACTATTTGAACACCCACATTCGCGGCATGACGATCGGCGAAGCCCGCCTTGCGATCGAAAAAAGTCTGACGGATGCCAAGGCTGAACTCGATCAGTTGACCCAAAAAGTCATCAAGGCCGGGCTTGCCGAATGGTCGGGTTCAGCCGACGAGCGCAAGAGCTTGATTGTGCGTGGACAGAGCAATCTGTTGAAAGACGTCAGCGCGGTTGAGGACTTGGAGCGTATTCGCCAGTTGTTCGACGATTTCGAATCAAAGCGCGACCTTGTGCAGCTCCTCGGCGCATCCGAGCACGCCGACGGCGTGCGTATTTTTATCGGCTCTGAGAACAAGTTGTTCTCGCTCTCGGGATCGTCGCTGGTGGTGGCCCCGTTCCGCGATGAAACACGCCGCGTTGTCGGCGTTCTCGGCGTTATCGGACCGACGCGGCTCAACTATGCCCGCATCATCCCGATGGTCGATTACACGGCGAAACTTGTGAGCCGGCTGATCACCTGATGTTTCGTCGCGCCAAAGCAACTTGATTTTTGTAGGTTTGGAGCCGATATCGGTCGGCCGGTTGGCCGGGCGCATCAGCGGCCGTGATATGTGAGACCGAGAAGCTAATGAGCGACGAAAAAAAGCCAGCAGACCAGACGCCACCGGCGAACCCGCCGGCAAATCCAGATGTCGCGGGCGCTGCACCCGCAGCCCCGGCCGCATCACCTTTCGCGGCGCCGCCAGCCCCGGCCGCGCAAGCCCCGGCCGCACAAGCCGAATCGGGCACCGCCGTCGCGCCTGAAATCAGC
>JANMOL010000119.1:0-4122 GCA_031369245.1 Hyphomicrobium sp.
GTGGGCGGGCCATGCTGTGATTGTAATTGGGGTGTTATATTGAAAGACCTGACCCTTCTTTGTATATGACCCTTCTTTGTACCGCTTCTGACTAGCGTCTCGATCTGGGAGGCACGGGCCGACGTGGTGAGACCTTGAGTAGTAGGTGCGGCAAAGGTGGCCGTGGTGGTTGTCGTGTTGCCGTTAGTAAAAACGGTTTTGGATTCATTTAGTGTGGATTGACCGTATGCATCTTTGGTCAATTCCACGCCTTCAACAACCTTTCTTTCCAGCAGAACCGACGTGCTGGCGTTAAATGTTTCTTGGGTAAATGACACCAAATGACCTGTGGCGCCGATGAACATCTCCATTCGAACGGTTTTGCCTCCAATATTGCCATGAATTGGACCAGCACGGGATGGATCGAAGCGTTGAGCAAAACCGGCCGCCGGGTCATTGCACTCGATAACCGGGGCCATGGCGAGAGCGCAAAACTGTATCAGCTCGCAGACTATGGCGCGCCGCTGATGGCCGAAGATGCCCGCCGCCTGCTCGATCATCTCGGAGTCGCGAAGGCCCACGTCATTGGCTATTCGATGGGCGCGCGGATCGCGGCCTTTCTCGCACTCGCCCACCCCGAGCGCGTCGCCAGCGTGGTGTTCGGCGGGCTTGGCATCAACATGGTGCGCGGCATGGCGGGTACCGGCCCGATCGCACACGCGCTCGAAGCCGCCAGCATCGACGATGTCACCAATCCGACGGCGCGGACGTTTCGTGCTTTTGCTGAACAGACCAAGAGCGATCTGAAGGCGCTGGCTGCCTGCATACGCTCGGCACGCGCGCCGCTGACCGCGGACAGGGTTGCCCAAATAAAAGTTCCGGTGCTGGTCGCAGTCGGCGAGAAAGACGTGATTGGCGGCTCGGCCGATGAACTCGCAAAGCTCATTCCGGGCGCGCGGGCGTTCGTGATCGCAGGCCGGGAGCATATGAAGGCGGTCGGCGACAAAACCTTCAAAGCCGAGGTTGTTGCATTTCTCGACCGCGCCGACGGCAACCCAGCCGGTTAAAAAAACCCTGGCGAGGCAGCGATCCAGATCTGCAAAGGACAGCACACGGCTGACGGCAGATCCGGCGCTGCAAACCGCCAGGGCCTCGAGACGGGGATGCGGTTCACTGCCCAGAACGGGTCTTCATAGGCAGGCCCTGCTCTTTGCCGGACGCGGAACAAAAACGGCAACGACCAGGATACACAAACGGTCGGGCAGGATACTCGGTACGTGTTCCAGCCGGGTCCCAAGTCGCCTTGTGACAATTGATGCATAGCGCGGGCACATGACGGTCTGATTTCAAGCCCGTGAGGCGCACAGGCAACCTGTGGATAACTCAGATCCGCGGTTGCCGGCTGAGCTCTGCAATGAACCCCGCGGACGTCGCAGCTTTGACAACCCTCAGACGCAATACGGCCGGAAAAGGCGCGCACTGTCGTGTTGGGGATTGGGTACGGGTTAGCCTGAAATTAACCACACTGACGGTAGCTTCGCGCATCATGGCCTTGCGTCGGTTCCGCGTACTCTTGCCCTTCATCGTCCTGATGTTTTCAGGACCGTTGATGCTATGGGGCTGCAGTTCCTCACCCAGCACAAACTTTATCGCGAAAGATGAACCGTGGCGGGCCGCCGAGGAGCGCTCGTGCGTGGCGTCCGGTACAGTCCATCAAAGCCGGTTCGTCCAAAGCCGGTCGGCCCTCGGCGGCCCCAGCGTGTGCGGCGCGGAAAGCCCGTTTGAAATGTCGGCAGCGATGGGCGGCCGCGTCACGATGCGGCCGGCTGCCATGTTGCGCTGCCCGATGATCCCGCAGGTGGATCGCTGGGTTGCAGACGTTGTCGAGCCGGCAGCACGCTTCCATTTGGGCCAATCGATCGCGGAGCTGACGGTGGCTGCGTCTTATGCCTGCCGCCCTATGAACCACGTCAGCGGCGGCCGCTTGTCTGAGCATGGCTATGCGAACGCGCTCGATGTCTCGGTTTTCATGCTGGCCGATGGTTCGAAAATCAGCGTCAAGGGCGGCTGGTACGGGGCAAGCCGGGAACGCGCCTTTCTGCGCGCGGTCCACGATGGCGCGTGTCAAAATTTCACAACGGTTCTCGGGCCCGAATATGATGCCAATCACCGCGACCATTTCCACATGGACCTCGCCCGCCACGGCCGTGACGGCATGATGCGTATCTGCAAGTAGCGCCCCCCCCCGCCAGCAGCAACGGTAGACCTACCGGGGATCGAGGCTGGCCTCCACCAGTCACCCCCGCCGCAATTTTGAAGACTTTCCGGAATTTAAGGGGCAGACGTAGTCCAGCTACTCTATGAAATAATCAATCGCGTGGTCGTCTGACCGCCGCCCGCAAACCCCGCAAACCGGCTTGGACGTATGCCCTGGAAAGCTCTGCAGACAGCCGTCGGACTCGATAAGGGCGGACCGCTGCGCAACGCCCTCGGTCAGATTTGGCAATCCCTGGGCATGGAGGGCGCCCCGCGCCATGACTGTGCGCAGTGCCGGGTGGCGTTCACGATCGGGGTCATCACGCTCGCCGCTAAAATGAGCAAGGCTGATGGTGTGTCGTCCGCCATCGAAGCCGCTGCATTCGAGCGGCAGTTCTCGGTGCCCGAGAGCGAGCGCGAAAACGCGCGACGGCTTTTCAGCCTCGCGAGTGAAGACGTCGCGGGCTACGAAACCTACGCCAGCCAGATGGCGCGCATTCTCGCCGGCGAGCCGGAACTCAAGATCACCGTGCTGGAGTGTCTATTCCACATCGCGACCGCAGACGGCATCCTTCATCCGGCAGAAGATGGGTTTCTGTCCACGGTCTCAACGCTGTTTGGCGTTTCGCAGAACGAATATCGCGCCGTGCGCCGTGCTTTCATCCACGATCCCGATAGCCCCTATGAGGTGCTGTCGATTGATGCCGCAGCGACTGACCAAGAGATCAAGGCCCGCTACCGCGAACTTGTCAAAAGCCATCATCCCGATGCGCTGGTATCGAAGGGCGTGCCGCCGGAATTTCTCGCCGCCGCCAGCCGCCGGTTGGCATCGATCACCGGAGCCTATGAAGCGATCCAAGTTGAACGCGGTCTGCAGCGCGAACGGGCACTTGAGCCGAGCTCATGACGTTCAAGCCCGATAGCCGCCTCGTGCATGATATCGTGCCGGCGGCCAACGTCGAAGCGCGGCGCGGGGTCAAACGGCCATCGCTGCTGATCCTGCACTACACCGGGATGCCGTCGGCCGCGAAGGCGATCGACTGGCTGTCACGCGCTGAAAGCCGCGTGTCGTGTCACTATGTGATCGACGAGCACGGCTGCATCACACAAATGGTGCCGGAAGGAATGCGCGCATGGCATGCCGGCGTTTCGCGCTGGCACGGCGAAACCGATATCAACTCGCGATCCGTCGGGATTGAGATCCAAAACCCCGGACACGAGCACGGTTACCCCAACTTTCCCCGGCCGCAGATGCGCGCTGTGATCGCACTGTCGAAAGATATTGCCCGCCGCTACAAAATGGCCCCATCCGCAATCCTCGCGCATTCGGACGTCGCGCCGGAACGCAAAATTGATCCAGGCGAGAAATTTAACTGGGCACTCTTGGCTCGCGAGGGCGTCGGCCTGTGGGTCAAACCCTCACCCGTCCGGACAGACGATGCCGGGCTCACGGTAGGAGCAACCGGTTCAACGGTGGCACAGGCTCAAGAACAACTTGCAGCCTACGGTTACGGCATCGCAGCGACGGGCCAGTTCGATCTCAAGATGAGCAAGGTTTTGCGGGCGTTTCAGCTGCATTTCCGTCCGCGCCGGGTTGATGGCCGGCTGGACGGATCGACACGGCTGACGCTCGCGCGGTTGATTGAAAGGGCTGGACACAAAGAGATCACTTGACCGTTCGCCATCATCGCAGCTTGTTCGCGCGCGAGCTTATAATATTGCCCGGCTCTACAGAGACAGGGACTTGAGACGCTTGATCACCGCACGGCGCCCTGAAACGACGACGCTTGCTGTCTCAGGCTTCATCCTCTCCATCCTGAACATCCCGTTCTGGACTTTGTATCTGCGTTCGGTCGCTCCGCAGACGGCCTCTGAGTGGCTCTATGT
>JANMOL010000121.1:0-11045 GCA_031369245.1 Hyphomicrobium sp.
CATCATCGCGGTCTTCAAGCTGCGCCGCAGGATCTCGTCAAACGCCGCGTAGCGCGTCGCGCCGAGCGCCAGACGGGCCTCGATCTGCGAGCGCTCGCGCACCGCCGCCGAACTGATTGTATCGAGCACCAGCGCCACGCCTGACAGCGCGTTGCCAACCAGCATGCCCAGGATCGGCAACAGAAAGCGCGGCGCATACCACGGCTGCGGCTGGATGACCGCCATGGCGATGAACGTCGTGATCAGACCGGCCAGGAAAGCTGGACTGCTGCTCATCAGCAGCGCTTTCCAGCTTTTCATCCGGCGCTCCTGCCGCATGATGATCTCGGCGGAGGCCGCGACAGCCATGACGATGGCAAACGCAATGGTCCACAGTGCTGACGATTGCGCGAAGATGACCTTGAGCACCAGCGCCACGGCGGCGAGTTGCACGATCATGCGGACCGATGCGATCGCCAGGCTCTTTTCAAGCCGCAACCCGTATGCAAACGAGATCCCGCCGTTGATCGCGACGAGGGCTGCCGCAATGCACAGATCGACAAACGACAACGGCACATAAGATGTCATGCCGGGCGGGCTCCGCGCTGGGGAAACGGCTTGGCGAGTTGCAGGCGAATATGCGCCAGCCGCTCGATCTGGCCCTGATCGTGGCTCGCCAACACAATGCTGCGGCCGGCCAGCAGTTGAAATCGAATGAGTTCCTCGACCAGGGCCGCAGTCTGCGGATCGAGACCGCTGGTTGGTTCATCAAGCAGAAGCACGCGCGGCTCATCGAGGATGGCGCGCGCAAAGGCCAGGCGATGACGCTCGCCGGTCGACAAACCCGACAGCGGCTTATCGAGAATTTTGGGATCGAGCGCCATTTGGCCAAGCAGCCGCTCGGCGCGAGCGTTCAGCGTCTCAGATCCCGCCATCAGTGCTGGCCGCGCGGTGTCGGTCCACCAGCTCGGTTCGGCCGAGGCATAGCGCACCTTGCGGCGCCACTTCGGCGCCCGCATTTCGCGCCGCTCGGCGCCATCGAGGAACACTTGCCCCGGCGCCTCTTCGAGATCGGCAATGGCCCGCAACAGCCGCGTCTTGCCCGATCCCGACGGGCCTTCGACCGCCAGGCATTCGCCGTTGGCAACGGTAAATGACAGCGCGGGCAACGGCTCAATGGTCAGATGATCGACGCGCAGCACTGTGGTCGGACATTCCTGATGGATCGATGCGGGGCTCATGCCTTTGCCCGAGCCTCAGCCCAAGCCTTAGCAAGCACCGCTGGGCGGGGCTAGGGACCTGCAGGCGCACTCAACAGGCGCGCACTGTCAAGACTTGCCCGGCCCGGCGGTACACCCCATAACGCAGGCGTGGCCCGGTATAATCTGGTGCTACGGCAGGGACAAAGACCAGGGCGCGCCGCATGTCGACGAGAGAACAAGGTGCGTTGAGCCCGCTGGTCACATCGCGCGCCGATCTGGCCGCCTGGATCGCGGCCGGTGAAAAACCCAAAGATCAATGGCGCATTGGAACCGAGCACGAAAAATTCGTGTTCCAAACCGGCACGCTGGCCCCCGTGCCCTACGCCGGGCCGCAAGGTATCCGCGCCCTCATGGACGAACTGATCCGCCGTTACGGCTGGATCGCCATTCGTGAGAACGGCAACGTCATTGCGCTCAAGCGGCCGGACGGCGAAAAGGGCGGCACGATCAGCCTCGAGCCGGGCGGGCAGTTCGAGCTGTCCGGCGCGCCGCTCGAAACACTGCATGAAACCGCCGACGAAACCCAAACGCATTTGTGCGAAGTGCTCGATGTCGGCGAAGATCTGGCCATCGGTTTTCTGGGCGTCGGGTTTTCCCCCAAGTGGCGTTTGGAAGACGTGCCGCATATGCCCAAGCAGCGCTATGGCGTCATGACGCGCTACATGCCAATGGTCGGCAGCCGTGGTCTCGACATGATGTATCGTACCGCCACCGTGCAGGTAAACCTCGACTTCGCCAGCGAAGCCGACATGGTCAAGAAGCTGCGGGTTTCTCTGGCCTTGCAGCCGATCGCGACGGCGTTGTTTGCATCCTCGCCCTTTACCGAAGGCAGCCCGAACGGCTTTCAATCGATGCGCAGCGAAGTCTGGCGCGATACCGACAAGCGCCGCACCGGCATGCTGCCGTTCGTGTTCGAAGACGGCATGGGCTATGAGCGCTATGTCGACTACGCGCTCGGTGTGCCGATGTATTTCGTCTATCGCGACGGCGCCTATATCGATGTGGCCGGATCGTCATTCAGCGATTTTATGGCGGGTAAGCTGAAGGGTCTTGAAGGCCAGTACCCGACAGTTGACGATTGGTCGGATCATCTGACGACGCTGTTTCCGGAAGTTCGTATGAAGCGTTTTCTTGAAATGCGCGGAGCCGATGGCGGGCGTTGGAATTCGATCACCGCGCTGCCAGCGTTCTGGACCGGCATCCTGTACGATGAGGCCGCCCTCGACGCCGCCTGGCAACTCGTCAAGGACTGGACCGCCGATGAGCGCGATGTCATGCGCTCGGCCGTTCCGGTGACGGCCCTGTGCACGCCGTTCCGTTCGACGACGGTCGGCGAGTTGGCGAAATCGGCCATGCGGATTGCCCGCCAGGGTTTGAAAAACCGCTCCCGGATCAACCTGAAAAATCAGGATGAGACGATCTACCTTGCCCCGCTCGATGTCATCGCTGGCACCGGCCGCACGGTCTCCGACCAGTTGCTCGATCGCTATCGTGGCGGCTGGAAAGGCAACATTGACCATATCTTCGAGGAATTCGCCTTCTAAGGCGTTTTTGCGCGCACGGGTCATCGCTGAGCGTCAAGACAACGCATCAAAATAGCCGATGTGAACGCCGAAAGACTGCAAAGCACCGCGCGCACCAGCGGTCCGCCCGATCCCGCCCCATCCTCGCCCCATCCTCGCCGTTGCCCCGCGCGCGGCGGTTCAGCTTCCGTTCAGGCTGGCGGCGGTATAACCGCGCCATCCCAGGCTTTGGGGCCTTGAGCGGGAGGTAACCCATGTTGAAAGGCATTTGGATGAAGTCGGCAGTCGCAGCGTTCGCACTCTTTGGGTTTTTCACTGTTGCCGACGCAACGCTTGAGCTTGCGCAGGCCGATCAGTGCGTTCAGCAGTGCCGCAGCGACCACAATCAGTGCCGGATCTCGACCAAGGGCTCGCCCAGCTGCGATAGCCAGCTGCAGGCCTGCATGGATAGCTGCCGCAAGTAGCTCTAAGCCGCTTTGCCAGCCGGTCGCCGCGCGGCCTGCTGCTTGTCGGATCTCGCCGCCGCCGGCAACGGCCTTTGCCCAATGGCATCTTTTTCAAAAGCTTCAGCGAAGTATTCAATGAACGCATTGACCTTCGAGGGCATGAATTCGCGGCACGGATAAACCGCGTGGATGGCGTTTTTGGTTGAGCCGGCATAGTCTGGCAGCACGGTTATAAGTTCGCCGCGCTCTAGTTCAGGCCCGATGTCCCAGGTCGCCCGCAGCGCAAGCCCCAATCCGTTCATCAGCCCCGCCCGGATGAACTCGGCTGAATTCGAGCGCATATTGCCTTTGACCCGCACGTCTTGCGCGCCATCGGGTCCATCAAGCCGCCAGCTATCCTGGGCGCCCGCCAGCAGGCAATTATGACCTTCGAGGTCGGCCAGGGTGCGCGGTGTGCCAGCAACCGCCAGATAGCCGGGCGTCGCGCAAATCACCCGGAATTCATTGGCGAGTTTGCGCGCGACCAATGACGAATCCTCAAGTTCCCCGATCCGGATTGCAAGATCGAAGCCCTCGCGAATGATATCGACAAAGTTGTCGGTCAGATGCATATCGATTTCGATGTCGGGGTAGCGCGTCATAAAGGCTGGCAGACGCGGCGCGATGTGCTGCCGGTTGAATGAGGTCGGCGCCGAGATTTTCAACAAGCCTCGCGGTTTGGTGTTGCGGCGGCTGACGTAGTCTTCGGCTTCCTCGATCAGGCTCAAAATGTCGACAACCCGCTTGAAATAGCCTTCGCCGGTTTCCGTCAGCGTCAGCTGGCGCGTGGTCCGCTGAAACAGCCGCGCGCCGAGCCGGTCTTCGAGCAAACTGATCCGCTTTGAAATGACGGCTGGCGACAAACCCATCTCGCGGCCGGCCATGGACATGTTGCCGGTCCGCGCCACGCGTGCGAAGATGTCGAGGTCGCTGATAGCGGTCACGTTGGGATCTCTTGGAGAACTATTCCTGGATCTCGTCATGTGTGGCGTCCAGTCCTGTGCTTGTGCCAGACTAGAGTGTGTCGCTAAATCGCGCTGAGTGCACGACTGTTATTCCTGAGAGCGTAAACTGCCAGCGGTGCGCCGGCCAGACAGTATGAGGTTTTGGCGCCGCCGTTGGGGTGCCGGAGCCCGGAAATCCGGCAAATTTTCAGGCATTAAGAGGTTTTGACGCAATGTCGCTCGTCAAGTTGCCAGAGCCGGATTTGGGCGTCATTGGCCGCCGTTCAATCATTATCCAAGACCTCACCCGCCTGGTTGGCAGCGACGCCCTCATCACCGACCAGGACGGCTGCCGCGCCTTTGAGACCGACGCCCTGACGGCTTACCGGCGCGTGCCCCTGCTGGTGGTGCTGCCGCGCTCAACGGAGCAGGTCAGCAAGATCCTGCGCTATTGCTCCGACAACGATCTCAAAGTCATCCCGCGCGGCGCCGGCACGTCGCTTTGTGGCGGCGCGCTGCCAGCCGAGGACGCCATCGTTCTGTGCATCTCCAAAATGAACCGCATGCTCGACGTCGATTACGCTAACCGCACCGCCCGCGTCGAAACCGGCATCACCAACCTGGCCATTTCGGCGCGCGTCGCCGAGCGCGGATTTTTCTATGCGCCGGATCCGTCATCCCAGCTGGCCTGCACGCTGGCGGGCAATCTCGCGATGAATTCCGGCGGTGCGCACTGCCTCAAATACGGTGTCACGACCCATAACGTGCTGGGCATCAAAATGGTGCTGATCGACGGCACGATCGTCGAGATCGGCGGCGGCTACCTCGAAGCCCCCGGCTACGACCTCCTGAGCCTGGCTATTGGATCGGAGGGTCAACTCGGCCTCATCACAGAAGCAACCGTCCGCATCATCAGGGCCGCCGAAGGCGCGCGCCCGATGCTCATCGGGTTCGACTCCTCTGAAGCCGCCGGCATGTGCGTCGCGGCCATCATCGCCGCTGGCATCATTCCCGTCGCAATCGAATACATGGACAAACCGGCCATCCACGTCTGTGAAGCGTTCGCCAACGCTGGCTACCCGCTCGACGTCGAAGCCCTGCTCATCATCGAAGTCGAGGGCTCGGAGGCCGAAATTGCATCTCTGCTCGCCCAGATTGCCGAAATCGCCGGCAGGTTTCTGCCAAAGTCGCTGGAGATCAGTGCGGACGCCGATCACAGCGCGCGCATCTGGGCTGGCCGGAAGTCGGCGTTCGGCGCAATCGGCCGGATCTCCGACTACTACTGCATGGACGGCACCATTCCGCTCGGGCAATTGCCGTTCGTTCTCACCCGCATCGGCCAAATCTGCGCCAACTACGGCCTGAAGGTCGCCAACATTTTCCACGCTGGCGATGGCAATTTGCATCCGCTCATTCTCTATGATGCCAACGCTCCGGACGAAGCCGTCAAGGCCGAGCATGCCGGCGCGGAAATTTTGAAACTGTGCGTCGAGGTCGGCGGCTGCCTGACCGGTGAACATGGCGTCGGCATCGAAAAGCGCGATCTCATGCCGGTGCAGTTCACGCCAACCGATCTCAGCGTGCAGATGCGCATCAAGAGCGTGTTCGATCCCGGCTGGCTGCTCAATCCTGCCAAAGTCTTCCCGCTTGAGGCCAGCCAAGCAGCCCGCCTCGAAGATCGCGCACAAGCGGCTGCGGCCTCGCGCGCGGCCTAGTCCAGGAGCACAGCTTGACTGAAATCTTGCGGCCCGCCGCCGAGTGGGAGTTGCAGTCGATGATCGCCAAGCTCGCCAGCCGCAAGGCCCCGGTCGAGATTATCGGCCATGGCGCGTTGCGCAACACCGGCCGCTTGGCGCACCTCAATACCATTCTGAGCACCGCTTCATTGCGCGGCGTGACGCTGTATGAGCCGACCGAACTGGTCATGTCGGCGCGCGCTGGCACACCGCTGTTTGAAATCGAGGCCGAATTGGCGGCCCACGGCCAGATGCTGCCGTTCGAGCCGGTCGATCTGGGCCCGACCACCGGCGCACCAGCCGGCGCACTGTCGATTGGCGGGGTGTTTGCAACCAACATCTCGGGCGCCCGCCGCATTGTCGCTGGCAGCGCCCGCGATCACCTGCTCGGGGTGCGCGCCGTCAACGGCCGCGCTGAATTGTTCAAATCGGGCGGCCGCGTCGTCAAGAACGTCACCGGGCTTGATGTGGCGCGCGGCCTCACCGGCAGCTGGGGTACGCTCGCGGTGCTGACCGAAGTCACCTTCAAAGTCGTGCCGCTGCCGCAGTCGCTGCTGACACTGGTCTATCGCGGCCTGCCTGACGACCTTGCAATCGAATGCCTGACGACGGCGATGGGCACACCGTTCGAGGTCTCAGGAGCGGCCCACTTCCCGCGTGCCGTCGCCGCCCGGTTGCGGCTGCCAAGCCTGCAGAAACTCAACGACTCACTCACCGTCCTGCGGCTAGAAAACTTTGTGCCGTCGATCGCCTACCGCAAAGACAAGCTCAAAGAGATGCTGAAGGTCTACGGCACGCCGCTCGAACTTGGCTCGGAAGACACTTGGAACCTGTGGAGCGAGTTGCGCCAGCTGTCGGTCATGCCGTATGCGCCCGGCACCAGCCTATGGCGGATCTCCACCATTCCGACCAAGGCGCCCGAAATCGTCGCGGCCATTCAAAAATTCATGCCGTCCCATGCCTTTTATGATTGGTCGGGTGGACTGATCTGGCTCGAAGTGCCGGCCGCCGCCGACGCCGGTTCAGCCGACGTCCGCCGGGCAGTCGCAGTCCGCGGCGGCCATGCAACGCTTATTCGCGCCGCACCCGATGTCCGTGCCGCCGTTGAAGTCTTCGAACCCATGAAACCCGAGGTCGAGCGCTTGACGCGCGGCCTCAAGACGGCTTTCGATCCGCTCGGGCTTTTGAACCCTGGCCGGATGTACGCCAACATATAATGTCCTCAAACACACCAAGCCGGACCCGATGCAAACCAATTTTACGCTCCAGCAATTGCAAGATCCAGCAACCGCCGAAGCCGACCGCATTCTGCGCCGCTGCGTGCATTGCGGCCTGTGCACGGCGACCTGCCCGACCTACGTCCTGCTCGGCGATGAGCGCGATAGCCCGCGCGGGCGGATCTACGCCATCAAGGACATGCTCGAAAAGGACGACAACGCCAAGACCGATGTCGTGACCCATATCGATCGCTGCCTGTCGTGTTTCTCGTGCATGACGACCTGCCCGTCCGGCGTCGACTATATGCACCTTGTCGAGATTGCCCGCGTTCATATTGAAAAGACCGGCAAGCGCCGTTTCAAGGATCGTGCAGTCCGCAAGCTGCTGTCGGCCATCGTGCCCTATCCGCGGCGGTTCCGGCTGGCGCTGAAGGCTGCCCCGCTTGGCCGGCGGTTTGCGGGTCTGTTGCGAACAGCCGGCCTCAGCGAACTGGCGGCGATGACAGAACTCGCGCCCAAACGCCAGCCGCGCTCGGGACGCTTCAAAGGTCCCGGCACCGCCGCCACACAGGGCGTGCGCACCGGCCGCGTGATTTTGCTCGCAGGTTGCGCGCAACAGGTTTTGCGGCCCGAAATCAACGATGCAACCATCCGGCTGCTGGCGCGCGGCGGCGTCGATGTCGTTGTCTCGGCGGGCGCTGGCTGCTGCGGAGCCTTGACAGGACACATCGGCCGCGAAGCCGAAGCGCTTGCTGCGGCCAAACGCAACGTCGATGCCTGGTCGAAGGAAATGGCCAAGGGCATCGTTGATGCCGTCATCATCAATGCCTCCGGCTGCGGCACGACCGTCAAGGATTACGGCCATCTGCTGCGCAACGATCCCGATTACGCCGAACGTGCCGCCGCCATTTCAGCCCTGACCAAAGACGTCAGCGAATTTATCGCCGCCCACGACATCGGGGCGCCCAAGCGCTGGTCGAGCCTCAAGATTGCCTACCACGCGGCGTGCTCGCTCCAGCATGGCCAGCGCATCACGCATGCGCCAAAGTCGCTGCTGAAAAAGGCCGGCTTCACGGTCGTCGATATTGCCGAGGGCCATTTGTGCTGTGGATCGGCCGGTGTTTATAATATCCTGCAACCCAAGATCGCGGCCGAACTGCGCGACCGCAAAGCCGGTCATATCAAGGCGCTGCGGCCAGACGTGGTGGCCGCTGGCAACATTGGCTGCATCAGCCAAATGCAAACCGCGCTTGACGTGCCCGTGGTGCATACGGTCGAACTTTTGGATTGGGCGTATGGTGGTCCTGTCCCGCCTGGACTAGAACAGCTGGCAAAGTATTCAACCGACGTTCCCCAGCCCAAGCGCGTTGTTGAGGACTATATTGGCGTATGACGGCCTTGCAAAACGAGCACCAGTGGCAAGAGGCGCTGCGCGAACAGCTCCACATCCGGTTGCGCGGCAAGGCCAAGCCCGTCGGCTCGCTCGGACGCTTGGAAGACTTAGCGCTGCAGATCGGCCTCGTCACCGGCTCGCTGGAGCCCGATCTCGGCAACGCCAAAATCATCGTCTTCGCTGGCGATCACGGACTGACCGCTGAAGGCGTCACGGCCTACCCGTCGGCGGTCTCGCGTGAGATTGCTAAAATCGTGCTGGCCGGTGGCGCTGGCATCAGCATGTGCGCGCGCGCCGCCGGTGTCGATGTCCTGCTGGTTGATGCTGGATTGCTGCGCCCGCTGCCGCCAAACCCGATGCTGCTCGAACGGCGGATCGCGCCCGGCACCAAAAATTCGCGCCGCGAACCGGCGATGACGGTCGACCAGTGTGCTGCCGCCCTGATCGAAGGCCGGGCCATCAACGCCGATCTGCAGCGCGAGAATGTCGGCGTCGTGGCATTCGGCGAAATCGGCATCGGCAATACCAGTGCTGCCGCTCTTGTCGGCCATGTTTTAACGGGCATCCCGCTCGAAATGCTGGTCGGACCGGGCGCGGGCGTGCCGCCGCTTGGGCTCGAACACAAGCTGCAAGTGCTGCTGGAAACGCTGGCGTGCGCACCGATCAAAGAACAGCAGCCAGCCGCCCGCGCGCTCGAAGCCTTGCGCCAATTCGCCGGCTTCGAAATGGTCATGATGGCCGGTGCGATGACGGCCGCCGCCGCCGCTGGCCGGCTGATCATCGTCGATGGCTTTATTGGAACCGCCGTCGCGGTGGCGGCCAGCGCGCTGAACCCGGCGACGCTCCATCACTGCGTCTTTGCGCACTGCTCGGCCGAGCCCGGTCACCGCGCGTTGCTCAACCACCTCGGGGTCGAACCGCTGCTCAATCTCGATATGCGGCTCGGCGAGGGCACCGGCGCAGCACTCGCGCTGCCGATCGTCCGCGCCGCTGAAATGATGCTGCGCGAAATGGCGGATTTGCCCGGTGAGCATCCGGGCGAGCACACTGCATGATCGCCCGCGAGCTGCAGTTGATACTCGTCGCCGTCCAATTTCTCACCCGCATCCCCGTCCCATCATTCGACCGTTTTGAGCCGTCATGGCTTGATCGCGCCGCCAAATACTTTCCCCTTGTTGGCGCGCTCGTCGGGCTGATCGCAGGCCTCGCCCTGCTGGCTGCATCCGCCATACTTCCCCAGCCGGTCCCGATCGTTGTCGCGCTCGCCGCCGGTATCGCGATCACCGGCGCGTTTCACGAAGACGGCTTGGCCGATACCGCCGATGGCCTCGGCGGCGGCCTGACGCGCGAACGCCGTCTCGAGATCATGAAGGACAGCCGCATTGGCACCTATGGCGCCGTGGCGCTGATGATCGCGCTGGCGCTCAAAGCCTCGGCCCTGATCGCCGTTGATCCGTATTCAGCCGCCATGATGCTGATCGCGGCCCATGCCGGCGGCCGTCTCGCAACCGTGCTCGCCATCTGGGCCTTGCCGTACGCCGGCGACGCGGAGGCAGCCAAGGTCAAACCCTTGGCGACCGGCCTGACACGCCCTGAACTGGCCACCGCCGCCGTGCTCGGTCTGATCCCCGGCCTCATAGTGCTTTCACCTGCAACATTACTGTCATCATGGGCTGTGGCGTTGCTGGCCGCCGCCGTCTTGGCCGCTGTCTCAAAGCGGCTCATCGGCGGCTATACCGGCGATGTTCTGGGCGCCATGGAACAGGTTTTTGAAACAGCGTTTATGGTTGCCGCTGTCGCCATCATCAGCGGGCCCGGCTAGCACCATCTGCCGGTCCGTATGCGGCATGTGCATTGACGCCTGCGCCGGAAGCACGATACTTGCAGTGAACGGTCACACAGTGGACGGTCATAAGCCCGCGCTCGCGCGATTAACGATTTCTGGATGTAGAGTACCTGCGTATGTCTGAGCCGATCTTCACCAACTGGACCCGTGCGACCACCGACGCCTGGGCCAAAGCGCCGGTCTGCGCTGAGCACAGCCTCACCACCCACCCGCTGTTTTCGTTTGATGCGCTCGCCGATCTGATCGACGGCTATCCGCGTCAGCACTACGCGCTGGTCCACATGGGCCCGCAAGGCTCGGCCCGCAAAACCTGGCGCGAAGGCGATACCGGCGGCATGAAGGGCCGCGACGTGATCGACGCCATCGCGCACGGCCGCATGTGGCTGAACCTGCGCAACGTCAGCGCTGTCGATCGCCGCTATCGCGATCTCTTGGATCAATCGTTCGAGGAAATCCACCGCAACACCGGCGGCTATCAAACCTACAACCGCTCGTCGGGCATTCTGATCTCGTCGCCCAACGCGCAAGTTTACTATCACTGCGATCTGCCGGGCCAATCGCTGTGGCAGATCCACGGAAAAAAGCGCGTCTACGTCTATCCCAACACCGCGCCGTTCCTGACACCCGAGCAGCTTGAAAACATCGCGCTGTACGAGGTCG